>CAIRBY010000330.1 GCA_903876865.1 uncultured Acidobacteriia bacterium | reverse complement strand
GGCGGCATCCCCTTCACCGATGTTCCGAACGGGGGAACGATGAGCGTCAAGGAGAGCCTTGCCCTGCACGCCAAGGAGCGCGAAAAGGCGATCGCCGAGTGCGACGCGAGTCCGGCGTGCCGTGCCGAGGTCAAGAGAAGAACAGCAATCAATAACTACTTCGAATGCATGAAGCCCCTGCAACCGAACGAAGGAGAACGCACCTGCTACCGCCCCTGGTGATTTGCAGCCTGTAGCAGGGCGCTCGCGGAGGTTCCACTTTCGATCTGGGCGCGCCGCGTGCGGGCCATCCGGGAGTAGGATCATCGGCGCGTTGAGAATCGGCGCGTTGAGAAAAGGTGGCGGGGGCGTACCGGTTCCTGGAGGTTGCGGTGGGAAGCGGGTGGCGGCGCGGGGGCGGTGAGGGAGCTAGTTCGGGCGGGCGAATTGCGATGGCCTGGATGAGCCAGGCCGAGTCGCGATGAGCGCGGTTATCTGACGACTACGCGCACGCGGGCCAGGTTTTGAATCCGGGCGAATGAGGAGGTGGCGCCGCCCTGGCGTTGGGAGGCGGCGCGAAGCACCACGAATCAGGTACCGGGCGGCGAGTAGGTATGGGTTGTCTGAAACGCCACAGGCGCGGACCGGGTTGTGGGGAGAGCGGCTGGGGTGAACTCCCTGGCGCCTTCGAAGCTCCATTCGGCGGAGGCGCGCCGCACGGAGCTTCGGCAGGTGAGGGCGCGCCTATTTCGGGGCAAGCAAGCGCTCGGGATGCACGACCAGATTCTCGATGAAAAATTCCATCATGTGCTGGTTGTTGACACCACTATGACCCTGGTCCGGACCCACCTGCACTTCGAAACTCTTGCCGGCGGTTTGGAGAGCGCGAATCAGTTGCATGGAGTTGTTGGGGTGCACGTTGTTGTCGGCGGTGCCGTAATAGATCAGCAGACGACCGCGCAGGTCCTTGGCGAAGTTCATGGCGCTGCCGGCTTCGTAGCCCTCTTTGTTCCCCTCGGGGATCCACATGTAACGCTCGGTGTAGATGGAGTCGTAGTTATACCAGGAGGTGGGCGGGGAAGAGGCCGAGGCGGCGGTGAACACATCCGGGTGGCGGAGAATCTCCATGGCCGAGGTGTAGCCGCCGTAGGAGGTGCCATAGATCCCGACGCGCGCCTTGTCGAAATAGGGGCGGTTCCAGAGCGCTTTGATGCCCTCGGCCATATCGTCCATTTCGGTGACGCCAAGCTTGAGGTAGATGGAATCCAGGACGCGTTTGCCCATTCCGGGCATGGCGCGGGAGGAGAGCGAGACCACGAGGAAGCCGTATTCGGCGGTGGGGCTGGGAGTTGCGAAGTTCTCGGTTGGCACGTTGTTGGCGGCCGCGGGACCGCCGTACACCGAAACCAGGGTTGGATACTTCTTGTTGGGGTCGAAGTTAGACGGGAAGGCGATGGTGCCGTAGAGAGGGGTGGTTCCGTCGGCGGCTTTGTAAGTGTACATCTCGACCTTGCGGAGGCCGAGCTGATCGAACTTGGACGTATCGGCCTTGGCGAGTTGCGCCACGACCTTGCCGGAGGCGTCCAGGAGCTGGGTGGCTGGCGGCTGGTCGTGAGTCTGGTAGACATCGACGAGGAACTGATTGTCGGAGGAGATGCCGCAGCCGCCGCCGGGGGCCGCCGGGGCCGCCCGGTCCACCGCCACGGCCGCCGCGACCGGCTCCGGCGCCTTGTCCGCAAGGGGCGATGGCGTGGTTGAATTTCGGATCGGTGAGGCGCACATCGCCTTTGCCGTCCAGGCCGACGCGGTGAAGCTGGAGCTTCATGAAGTTATCGCCATCGCGCGCGGTGTAGAACATGACGCCGGCGGACTCATCGACTTTGACGATGTTGGCGGCTTCGAAGGTGGTGTGGTTGGATAGTGTGGCGAGTTGCTTGCCGGTAAGATCGTAGAGATAGAAGTTACGCCATCCGTTGCGCTCCGATTCCCAGATGAAGCGGCGGTTGTCTTTCAGGTACTGCATGGCGGGGCGGTTGTTTGTCCAACCGGTGGGCCACTCCTCCTGCACGATGACGCGGCAGGCGCCGCTGGCCGGGCTGCAGGCGACGAACTGGAGGATCTGCTGGCGGCGATTGGTGCGATTGAGGAAGAGCTCGGCGCCATCGGGGGACCAGCGCACATCGTAGGCGTAATGGCCGACCACGTCATCGGAGAAGGGCTTGCCGTTGCGGATGTCGAGCTTCACGGACTTACCGGCGGCAACGTCGTAGATGAGGATATCGGCGATTGGATTGGGCGCGCCCGGCTTCGGGTAGGCCTCGACATCCATGGCGTCCTGCACGGCGGTCTGGTTCATTTGCAGGAAGAAGTCTTTGACCTGACTCTCGTCGAAGCGATAGTAGCCGACCTTGGAGCTATCGGGCGACCACCAGATGGCGGTGGTCTGGGCAAGTTCCTCGCCATAGACCCAGCTGCCGGTGCCGTACTTGATGCGTCCCTTCTCGCTGCCGTCGGTACTGATGGCCTTTTCGTTGGAGCCGTCGAGATTGGCGATCCAGAGGTTGCGAGTGCGGTAAAAGGCCTTGAGTTTGTGGTCGGGAGATTCGACGCAGAAGGCCTGGCGTCCGCGCGCGGTGGAGCCGGTAGGGCAGCCTTCCACGGGGGTGGCGGCCATCTCTGACTGCACCTGTTCCAGACCGCCGCGGCCGCCGCGGGCCGCCTGGGCCGGAGGCTGCTGTCCCTGACCGCCGCGTCCGCCCGCATTGGCGGGGGGTTCCGGCGCGTCGCCGGTCACGGTGGCTTCGCGGGTGGCGGGATCGTACTTGTAAGCTTTCCCGCCGAAGTTGTAGGTGAAGCTCTTGGCGTCTGCCGCCCAGGTCACGCCCAGGGAACCGGGGGTGATGGAGCCGCCGATCTGGGGCTGCATTTTGGTGAACTGGTCGTACCCCGGGAGATCTTTGATGCGATCCTGCGCCAGCACCACGGTGGCGCCGACAATCCCGAGCAGTGCTGTTGCGATACGTGCGCGCGTGAACATCTCGGGATTATATCAGCAGGACAGCGCGGGAGGTTCAGGATCACGGGATCGGGATCACGGGATCGGGTCATGAAGACGGTGATGTGGGTGGGCGCGCGGTGGCTCAAGGAGCGTGGGATTTTTCCGGGAACGCGTGCGAACTGGGCTTACCTGAAGCGGGATCAAGTCACGGGTTTTTCGGACGAAGGGGAATTGTCGGGCGCCGGCGAGGGAGTTCCGATTGCGGTGGCCTCGGCTCCAGGTGGTTCACGGAACGGTTCCACGGAGATGCGCGCGTAGGAGACTTCCAGGACGAGGAGGGATTCGGCGCCGGCAGGCGCCTGGAGAAGTACGCGGTCTCCGGCTGCCGACTTCATCAAGGCGCGCCCGAGAGGCGAAACAAAACTGATGTGGTTTCGGTGGAGATCGACTTCGTCTGTGCCCACGATGCTCACGACTCGTTCGATTCCCCCGGCATTGGCATAGCGCACGGTGGCTCCGAAGAAGGCCCGCGCCGCGGCCTGGCCCGCTCTCGGTCTTTCCGGATCCACGACTTCGGCGGCCTCGATTCGCTTGGTGAGAAAGCGAATCCGCCCATCGATCTGGCGCAGGCGCCGCTTCCCGTACTGATAGTCGGCGTTCTCACTGCGATCGCCGTTGCTGGCAGCCCACGCCACCACCTTCGTCATGGCCGGGCGTTCCCTGGTGAGCAGGAACCGGTGCTCCTCTTTGAGGCGCTGGAGTCCGCCGGGCGTGATGTAGTTTGTGGTTCGCGTCGCGGGATCGTCCGGTTGCGGTTTTCTGGTAAACCCTTTTCGCATGGCGTCGTCTTACAAGCGTGAATCGATCGGGCGGTGCAAGGCTTTCCGGAAACGGGTGGGGGCATGGCGGTTGATCCGATGCCGCCTCGATTCCACTTTGCAATTGGCGCATAGCTCCGAAAGAGCTTGTCCGCCATGGGCAACTTTGCTGTGAATGATCTCGGTATCCTCGCGACTGGATTTTCGTACGCGGTCTCGTATTGATTCTATCCATGATCTCGGACGAGTGCCGGGGAGGGCATGGTGAGTGGGGAGTGATTTGCGGGAAGGCGGGCAACTTTGCCGGTGTGGGCTTGGGCCGGATTACGCGCGATTCGGCAAGAGATGGGAATATCGATTGCGGCGGGTTGGTACCGCTAGAGGCGCTTGCGAGCGCCCATCGCCGTGGTGGGCGGATGGCCGGGTATTCCAAAGGGCAATTGGGGCAGGGCGAGGCGGTCGCACGCACCCGTAAGTGGGCAACGGCGAACCTGACAGAATAAGGGTTCAAGGAAACACGGGTTGTGGCATGGTAGGAAACTGATGTTCCAGGGTGCCGATGGGTGCTCATGACGAACTCCGAGGGCGGGGCGGAGGGTGGATTGGGACGCTACGCCGTTTGTCGTGGTGAGCGCCTGCAAGGGACTTCCGGGCGATGAGCGTGCGAGAATGGCATCTGTTCCCAACCTGGGCAGACTCCCTGGCGTGGCATTCAGGGGAGGGCAAGTCCCGGAGAAAGCGAGAATTTCGATGAATCTACTCCGCATCAGGCAGGCTACCGCGATGGCCGCGGCCTTGCTGCTCATTCCGGCCTCCTTCGCACAGGAAGCGGGAGGCGACAAGATCGATCTGGCTGCCCTGGCCCAGATCAAGACCGAGGCGTTTCAGCACTCGCAAGTGATGGAAAACCTCTTTTGGATGTCGGAGGTGTATGGTCCGCGCGTCACCAACAGCCGCAATCACAAGCTGGCCGCCGAATGGGCGATGAAGCAGATGAAGGAGTGGGGACTGAAGAACGTCCACCTGGAGACGTGGCCCTTCGGCTATGGGTGGCAGATCAAGCATTTTTACGGTGCGATGGAGACTCCGGTCTATGCCGCGTTTACCGGATTCCCGCTGGCATGGACGCCTGGGACGAACGGGCTGATCACAGTGGAACCGGTGTGGGCGCCGATCCACTCGAAAGCGGATTTCGCCAAATACCACGGCAAACTGAAGGGTAAAGCGCTGCTGATGTTCGACCCTGCTCCGCTCACTCTCCACACGCGGGCGGACGCGCAACCTTCCCCGACCGACGAAGAGATTCTGGCACGCGGCGGGGCGCGCGGAGGCGGGGGCGGAGGGCGCGGAGCGGCGGCGGGCGCTTCCGCCAATCGCGACTCCAGCAACAGGGGGCGCCCGGGCGAAGGCGAGTGGGAGTACTCGCCGACTTCTCTGGCCCTGGCCGGCGCGAAGAACGCGCTGCTGCGCAACGAGGTCAACGCTTTCCTGAAGGAAGAAGGCGTGGCCATTTCCATCACGCCGGGTTACAACGGGGATGGCGGGACGATCTTTTCCACGTATGGCGGGTCGGAGAATCCCAAGGATCCGATTCCGTCACCGATCGTCGCGATTGCGGCGGAGCAGTATAACCGGCTTGTCCGCATGTTGCAGCACGGGGTCACGCCGAAGCTGAACTTCGATATCGCGGTGGATTATCAGAAGGAAGACGAGAACGCGTTCAATGTGATCGGCGAGATTCCGGGCACGACCAAAGCGGACGAAGTCGTGATGCTGGGCGGTCATTTTGACAGCTGGCAGGGCGGCACGGGGGCGACGGATAACGGCACGGGGTCGTCAGTGGCGATGGAGGCGGTGCGGATTCTGGCTACGTTGCAGAAGGGCGCACTGATCCCAGGCGCACTGATCAAACCGATGGCGCGGACGGTTCGGGTTGCCCTGTGGGGCGGCGAAGAGCAGGGCGTCTACGGCTCAACGGCTTACGTGCAGCAGCACTTCGCGCAACGCACCACGATGGTGAAGACGCCGGAGTACGACAAGCTGGACGTGTACTTTAACGACGATGGCGGTTCGGGCCGCTTCCGCGGCGTGTCGGCGGGGGGGAGTGCGCAGATGGCGGCCATTTTCAAGTCCTGGATTGAGCCGATCAAGGACCAGCACATTGTGGCGGTTTCCGGCGGGGATCAGTTCCGGCCCACCACGAGCCCCGGGGGCACGGACTCGTCGGCCTTTTCGTGGATCGGCCTGAATGGCATCGGATTCCAGCAGGATGGCTTGGAGTACGGTACGCGTACGCACCACTCGAACGCGGACACGTATGACCGGGTGCAGAAGGACGATGTGATGCAGAGTTCCCTGGTCGAAGCGTGGTTTGCCTACAACGCAGCCGCGCGCGCAGAGATGCTCCCACGCATCCCAACGCCGGCCCCTGACCCTGGTGCGAAGGGGCACCAGTAGAGAGCACCTTTCATTCACAGCAAGGGTGAGGCCATCAAGCCTCACTCTTTGTCACGGCAGCGGCGGCGTGGGCGGTGGTGCAGAAGACTGCGTGCTGGAAGAGCTGTGACGCCCTTGTCCTTTGGAGACGGCGTTCGGGGAGATTGCTCGCGCCGAGGCGTACAGCGTTTACCGGCCGATCACGCGCCAATCGGAGAATGGGAGGGCGCCGGACCGGGATCCGGAACGGGAAACGCGGATGGCACCTGTTTCGATTTCGGTGCTGCCTGGAGGGACCTTACGGTTGCGATGCCGACTGCTGAGGACGTAGCGGGCTAACGGCTTGATCGCTTGGTCCGAGTCGGCGACGATCCGCGCGAAGCCGGCGATTCGGCATTTCCGCGACTAGGGCGTTACGCGGCCAAGTGACGGCAAACGGCCTAACTTCAACGGCGAGGCATTCGTCCGAGCGGTGCCTGCCGTTCACGGGTCTCCTATTAGCACTTTTCGCACTTTTAGGCGTAGCTGTTCCCGAAGTTCTGAAGCTTGGGACGCTGCGTCAGCGAGCGTCCGCGCCTTCTCAACAATTTCCGGCGGGATTTCCTGTGTTCGCCCGTACGGAATCTTGGCTTTAGCACCCGCCCTGCAAACTGCCTCGTGGAATCTCTCCACTGCAGCGACGTACTGGTTGACCAGGTGGGCATCCGAATTATCTAGGTGTGCACCGTTCCGCAGCATGAACTCATTCAGGTCCGCCACCAAAGCCGCGAAGCCTCTCGCATCAACGCGGTCGCGGCGAAGGGCAACGTTTACCTCTTCTACTTTCTCCCACAGAGTCTTATAGACGTCCTGTTGATCCGACTCGAATCTTGCAGAACGCGCCGATTTACGCTCCTTTACCCAGCGCCGGTAGCCGATCCATAAACCAACAAATGTACCGACGAAGGCTATGAGCGCTGCGAGAACGGTTGCCAGGGGAGCATTCAGCAAGGTGTCAACCTCCTTGAGTGCAAGCGGCACGGTCGCAGAATACCACAGCAGTAAATCCGGCGCACTTAGCCTGCTCCGCTCAACACTTCAATCCGCTGGATACCGCCTGCGGGGCCGCGATGTTCAGCCATCGACATCGGAAGCAATCCACACGAGCGTGTAGTCGTCATCTCGCTGTTGTGCGCGCGAAGCCCAAGCCCTCCGTCGGTATCACGGGCCACTCGGAGATTCGCGGGATTCGAGCGTCGCGAGAGAGGGGTCGGGTCCTGGGAGTCCTTCCCTAGAAGCACTCTTGCACCGGGTAACGGATGCTCCGGGCGGATTGTCATCGGGAAGTTGTATCGAAGGGAAGTTGGATCGAAGGGGCGTTGGGAGAAGGTGGCGGTGGCGTGCGGGAGCATATTCTCATTGAAGGATGAGCCTGAACGGAGGTAGCGAGGCGGCTGGCTCCTTTCGGGTTTGGGTGTTGGAGAATCGTGGTCATCGGCGCGGTGGGAATGTGGGAAACGCGGAGCGTTTTCCAAGGGCGGTGGGCTG
>CAIRBY010000329.1 GCA_903876865.1 uncultured Acidobacteriia bacterium | reverse complement strand
CCAAGCAGCGCTATAGGACCCAACTTCATGGATGTTCCTCCGAGTCTTAGGCGCTCCCGGTATTCCGGAATGCGCCGTCAGAGGAACAGGTGGTGAGAATTAAGGGATATTACTGGTTTTCCAAATTTGCAGGGTACTGACTCGTTAGGGCTATGCGCCTGCGTGAGCCATTTACCGTGTTGGCGCCTTGACCGCTTGCTTCCGCACCCGCAGACTCACCAGCATCAGCATCATTCCGGCCCCTGCCAGCGTCCATCCCGCAGGCTCCGGTGAGGGAATCTGCACGAACGTCCCCTGGCTGTCCGAATTGGTCGAGAGGTCGAGCGCGAAGTTCGAGGTGCGCAGTGTGCCGGTGAAGTTATCGTAATAGTCCGGCGTCTGCAGCCCGATGAAGCCATCGCCCAGCGTCCAAATGGGGTTGTTCTCCGCATACGAGGAGTTTCCGAACACCGTCAGCGCCAGCGTATACGTCCCCGCGGTCAGGAACTGGTCCAGCCGCGAATCCAGGCAATAGCCGTTTACCGATGCGGCCGGCGCTACGCCCGGTGCCGTGCAGGTGCCGTCCAGCGTCATATCGTCGTTTGACGAAAGAAACGTTGCCGTGGGCCCAAGTCCCGTGAAAAGAGTCAGATAGGTGTCAAAGCCACCCGCTGCGATCGTCTGTCCGGCGAAGTTCTCACCGGCCGGATTTCCGGAAAAAGACGGTGCGTTGGAACTGCCGCCAAAACCATACGATTGCACCGTCAGAAACAGGTTCCCGGTGGCTTGAAACTGAAAGTAATATACGTCCGAGGAGTCGTTGATATTCAAATTACCCATGACCGACAGAACCGTGTTCGCCGTCGCGGGTACGGCCAGTAGCGCCGAGATCATTCCCAACTTAGCCAGAAAGTTCATGAAACTGTCCTCCGATTTTGTGGCGATCGCTTAGAGCTCCGAGCCGCCTACTAGAGTAGATAATGCCGAGCTGAATCCAATATTGGTAGTTCCCCTAAGTTATTCGCGTAATAAATCGTACACCCTGCACCCCCTGCACGTCCATGCGTCGCCTGATCTTGGGCTGATACAATCGCTAGATGCGTCTCCTGCCAGTACTTGCCTTCAGTCTCGCTACCCTCTCCGCCCAAGCCCCCATCCAGCTCAAAGTCGATGCCACGGATGCGCCCCGCCGTCTCTTTCATGTCCAGATGTCCCTTCCCGCCAAGCCCGGCCCGCTCACTCTCGTCTACCCCGAATGGATCCCCGGCGAGCACGGTCCCACCGGACCCGTCACCAATCTGGTCGGCCTGAAGATTCAATCCGCCGGCAAAACGATCCCCTGGAAGCGCGACAGCGACAATATGTACGCCTTCCATCTCGACGTCCCGGCCGGTGCCGCCACTCTCGAGGTCGCCTTCGATTTCATCTCTCCGCCCGAAGCCTCCGGTTTCAGCAGCGGCGCCTCCACCACCACCGAACTCGCCGTCGTCAGTTGGAACCAACTCCTCCTCTACCCGCAGGACGCCCGGCCCGATGCCTACCAGTTCCAGGCCACCCTCACCGTCCCCGCCAACTGGAAGTACGGCACCGCGCTCCCCATTCAGCGCGAGAGCGGCAACCAGATTCAATTCCAGCCCGCCTCGCTGACCACCATGGTCGATTCCCCCGTCTCCACCGGCGCTCACTACAAGACCTTCGACCTCGGCACCGATCACGGCGTCCCCCACTACCTCCACGTGGCCGCCGATAGCGACCGCGCCCTCGAAGCCTCCGCCGAAACCATCGGGCACTACAAGAAACTCGTGCAGGAAGCCGGCGCGCTCTTCGGCGCCCGCCACTTCCGCGGCTACCATTTCCTCTACACCCTCTCCGATCACGTGGCCCACTTCGGTCTGGAGCACCACGAATCCAGCGACGACCGCTACAACGAACGCGCCCTCATCGATCCCGATATCCAGCGCATCGCCGCGTCGCTGTTGCCCCACGAATTCGTGCACTCCTGGAATGGCAAGTTCCGCCGCCCTGCCGGCCTCATGGCCAACGGTCAGGATGGCGGCTATGACAAGCCGATGCAGGGCGACCTGCTCTGGGTCTATGAGGGCCTCACCGAATACCTCGGCGAAATCCTCACGCCGCGCTCCGGCATCTGGACCGCCGAAGAGTACCGCGACGCGCTCGCCTCCACTGCGGCCGACCTCGACAACAAATTCGGCCGCTCCTGGCGTCCCCTCGAAGACACCGCCGTCGCCGCCCAACTTCTCTATTCCGCCGGCGACGATTACGCCAATCTTCGCCGCGGCGTGGACTACTACCCCGAAGGCACCCTGATCTGGCTGGACGCCGATGTCACCATCCGCCGCCTCAGCAAAGGCGCCAAGTCCCTCGACGATTTCTGCCGCGCCTTCCATGGCGGCGGCTACGGCACGGTCGAGACCAAGCCGTACAAATTCGAGGATGTGGTGGCCGCCCTCAATGCCGTGCAGCCCTATGATTGGGCCGCCTTCCTCAACCAGCGCCTCCACTCCACCGATGCGCACGCCCCTCTCGGCGGCGTCACCGGCTCCGGCTGGAAGCTGACCTATGACGACAAGCGTTCCGACTATTGGAAGTCCAACGAAGAAGATCGCAAGATCATCGACCTGACCTATTCCATCGGCCTCGTCGTCAAGACCGAGGAAGGCGTGATCGGTGACGTGCGCTTCGGCGGTCCGGCTCAGAAGGCCGGCGTCTCGCCCGCCGTCAAATTGATCGCCGTCAATGGGCGCCAGTTCAACCCGACCGTCCTCCGCGAAGCCGTCGCCAAGGGCGGGACCATCGATCTGCTGTTGAAAAACGGTGAGTTCTACCAGACCCTTCACGTCCCGTACACCGGCGGGGAAAAGTACCCGCACCTGACCCGCGATGCCTCCACGCCGGATCTGCTCTCAGCCATCATCGCGCCCCGGTCGAAGTAGTGCCTGTCGAAGGAGCGCCTGTCGAAGTAGCGCCTGTCGAAGTAGCGCCGCGTTAAACTAGTCGCTTACCATGGCCATCGATCCTGAGTACCTCCGCCAGCAATACGCATCCCTCTCCGATGAGGCGCTGCAAGACATCGACCGTGATGGTCTCGTCCCGGCCGCGCAGAAAATCTACGACGCCGAAGTCGGCGAGCGCCAGGCCCAGTCCGCTCCACCCGCCCGCCGCGCCGCTGCCGCTTCACCCAAGCTGCGCGTGGAGCGTGAGCTGGTAATCGAGGGCGAAGAGCCCGAGTGGCTGGAAGATGCCGCCGAGGTCTTCTCCGTTTACGAACGCCAGGCCGGGACCTCCTCGCAGGATGCCGTGCAGGCCCGGGACGCGCTCGAAGCCGCCGGCGTCCCCTGCTTCCTCGACCGCAGCGAAATCCCCGAAGAGCGCACCGTCACGCCGCCCTCCACCCGCTGGAGCCTGCTCGTCCCCGGTGATCTCAATATGGAAGCCGCCAGCATCCTGGACCGCGATATCTTCAACAACGATTTCGAGGCGCAGTGGCAGGCCCATCTGGAGATCCTCTCCGATGACGAACTCGCCGCCGTCCACCCGGAAGACGCCTTCTGCGGCCTCTTCGACCGCGTCGAGCGCGTCCTCAACGCCTACGAAGCCGAACTCACCCGCCGCGGCCTGAAATAAAAGTAGCGCAGCGTGCGCCTGCCACCTCCCCCGGTGGGGCGGACGCCCTCGTCCGCGCGGGACCCCCTGGTCCCGCCATTCCCTCGAAGCGCCATCTTCCCCCGGCGATGGCGTAGCTTTCATCTACGCCCCGGTCACACCCCTCAGCGCAAAGTAGGGCAGGCGTTTCCGCCTGCCAACTCTCCGGGCGCACCGCCTGCCCTACCACCGCCCTTCCGTCACTGCTTGATGATCGTGCCGTCCAGTTTCCGGATCTCTCCCCACCCGCCATTCAGCCCGTCGGGCGTATCTTTGAACGGGAACTTCGCCGCCATCTTCTCGTCCACTTCGATGCCCCATCCAGGCGCGTCATTGGCCCACAGATAGCCTTCCTTATACGTGGAGCACCCCTGGAACATCTCCGCCAGTTGTCCGCGGACGATCCCGCCCTCCTGCACCCCGAAGTTGGCGCTCACCAGATCCAGGTGCAGATTCGCCGCATGCCCGATGGGCGAAACATCGCCCGGCCCGTGCCATGCCGTCTTCACGCCGAACAGTTCGCCCAGGATCGCCATCTTCCGGCAGGGCGTGACTCCGCCGGCCTGCGATACGTGCACGCGAATGTAATCGATCAGGCGTTCGGAGATCAGCGGATTCCATTCGTGCGGGCTGTTGAAGAGTTCGCCCATCGCAAGCGGCGTATTGCACTGCTGCCGGATCTGCCGGAAATAGGTGAGATCCTCCGGCGAAAGCAGATCCTCCAGATAGAAGAGTTTCACGGACTCCACATCCTTGGCGAACTGCACCGCTTCGCGCGGAGAGACGCGTTCGTGAGCGTCGTGCAGCAGTTCCACGTCGTCTCCCAAAGCCGCGCGCGCCTCGTGCAGCATCTTCACCGCACGGCGAACGTAGGGCCCGCTCTCAAACACCGCGCCCTCATGCAGGCCTTTCAATTTGGGACCCGGCCCGCCGCCCGCCGCATATGCCGACATCCCCGGCACCGCCACCTGCAACCGCACGTAGCGGAAGCCCTGCTCCATCGCCTTCTTCGCGTTCTCGATCACCTGCGCCGTATCATTGCCGCCCACGCTGGTGTAGGTCGCGCACGCCTCGCGCGCCTTCCCGCCCCACAGTTGGTAGACCGGCATTCCCGCCTGCCGTCCCTTGATGTCCCACAGCGCCATGTCCACGCCGCTGATGGCGTTGTTCAGCACCGGGCCATTGCGCCAATAGGAACTGTCGTAGCAGGCCTGCCACGTGTCCTCGATCCGGTCGGCGGGCTTGCCGATCAGAAACGGCTTCAGGTACTTCTCCACCGCCGGCACCACCAGCTCCGCGCGCTGCGTAAACGTGGCGCAGCCGTAGCCGTACAATCCATCCTGATCGGTAGTGATCTTGACCACGACCAGTCGCACGCCCATTTGCACCGTGATCACCGTCACGTCTTTGATCTTGGGCGAAGGCATTCCGCGCACCGCGCGTACCGCCTTTTCCTGCGCCGCCGCCACTCGTGGCGATACCGCCGGCGCCAATGCCATTAGGGAGAACAAGTCCCGCCTTCGCACACTCAACCTCCCGGGAACGGTACAGCTGGTTCCACGCGAGCATAGAGTATCAGCTAGCGCCCGCGGGTTACAGCGCTATTGACCTTCCACCGGGTAGCCCTTGTCGATCCAATCGATCTTGAAGCCCGTCTCCAGGTGCAGTGCCTTCACCTTGGTGAAGCCCATCTCTTGCAGCAGCGCGATCGCGGGTTTCACATTCGGGCAGCGCTCCCACGGGCAGCAGCCGCAGTAAATCAGAATCTCCCGGTCCTTCGCCAGTTTGCCCGCAGCCGTGCGCAGCATCTCCAACCCCGCCGCCGAGTTCCCCGGACCAGCGTATACCGAGCCCACCACGTGCTTGCTGCGGTAGAGAACGTTCGGCCCCACGCAAATCACCGCCGGCGCCTTCGCGCCCAGACTCGCCGCCGCCGCTTTCGGTTCCACCAGCGCCATTTCGGCCGCCGCTGCCACGGTAATTATCGCGAACAATACCGCCGCGACCCGCGTAAGTTTCTCATTTTTCACGCCTGTGAAGGAATCGCCCATTTCAAGTTTGAGCCCATGCATGTTTTAATAGTAGTTCGTATGGCTCGTACTTATCTATCCGCGTTACTCGTGTGTGCCGGCTCGCTCCTGACTGCCGCTGCTCCAGATGCCGTACCCCCGGCCGCCGCCAGCCAGGCCAAAGCAACCCAGGCCAAAGCAACCCAGGCCAAAGCAACCCAGGCCAAAGCAACTATGCCGCGCCTGCCGCTCCGGTTTGAAGAGAATCGCGGCCAGTTGGATCCCGCCGTGCGTTTCCTCGCCCGCTCCAGCGGCGGCAACCTCCAACTCACTCAGCAGGGTCCGGTATTTTTCGTGGGTAGCGCTCCCGTGCAGTTGACGCTGGTTCACTCTAACCCCTCCCCGGCCATCGAACCGCTCGATCGCTTTGCCACGGATTCCAACTATATGGTGGGCCCGCGCCAACACTGGCGCTCCGGCATCGGCAACTTCGCCCGCGTGCGCTACAACGGCGTCTACCCCGGAATCGACGTGCTCTACTACGGCAACCAGAATCAGCTGGAATACGATTTTCTGCTCGCCCCCGGCGCCAATCCCGATGCCGTGCGGATCCAGGTACAGGGCGATGCTCAGGCTTCCATCAATGCCGAGGGAGACCTCGTGCTCGAAGCCAATGGCGCGCAGGTCGTGCAGAAGGCCCCCGTGGTCTACCAGCAGGGCCGCCAGATCGCCAGCCGCTACACGTTGCTCGCCCGCAATCAGGTTGGCTTCCGCCTGCAAAGCTACGATCACAGCCTTCCCGTCGTGATCGATCCGATTCTGGTCTACGCGAATTATTTCGGCACTTCCGGCACGGATAAGATCGCTTCCATCAAAATGGGCCCCAAGGGCCAGTTGTACATCGTCGGTTCCACCACCACCGCCGGCTTCCTCTCCACCGCGAACGCCTATCTGGCGACCACCGCCGGTCTCACGGATATGTTCCTGGCAATTGTCGACACCACCGCCGCGGGCAATTTCGGCCTGACTTACTTCACCTACCTCGGCGGCACCAATATCGATACGCCCTTGGATCTGGCGATCAATCCCACCGGCGTTGCCTATATCGTGGGCACCACCACTTCCACCGATTTCCCCATGGCGGGCAATTCGATCCAGTCCACCGGCGCGGCCACCAGCATCGATGGCATTGTCGCGGTCCTGGATCCCACCCTGAATACCTCGGGCCTCATCTATTCCACCTACCTCGGCGGCACCACCGGCAACGATTCCATCACCGGCATCGCCCTCGATCCCAAGAACAGCAACGTGATGTACCTGATCGGCACCACCCAGGCAACCGATTTCCCCCTCACCGATTCCGCCTATGCGGGCGTGCTCTACGGTAGCCAGGACGCCTTCCTCTGCAAGATCGATATCACCAATACCGCCCTGATCTACTCCACCTACATGGGCGGTGAACTCGTCGATGCCGGACGCTCCATCGCGCTCGGCAGCAACGGCCTCGTCTATTTCGCGGCCACTACCGATTCCACCCAATTCCCCCTCGAAGGCCGCAGCTACTCCGGCAAGTTGAAGGGTGTGGTGGGCACCGCGATTGGCGTGATGGATATGACCAAGACCGGCGAGCCCTCCCTGGTCTACTCTTCCTATTTCGGCGGCTCCGATACGGACGAGCCCCGCAAGATCGCGCTCGATGCCAAGAACAACATCATCATGACCGGCTATACGCTCTCCAGCGATTATCCGGTCACCGCGGACGCCGCGCAGAGCTTCGCTCCCGGCAATACCGATGTCTTCCTCTGCGTCCTCAACCCCAACGCCAACGATCCCAATCAGTTCGTGGTCTACTCCACCTACTACGGCGGTTCCCAGGGCGAAGTGGCCTACGATGTGAAGCCGGATGGCAAAGGCAATATCTACCTCACCGGCTACACCCTCTCCCCGGATCTCTACACCGTCAACGCTCCGCAACCCGGTTGGGCGCAGGGCGTGGACCTCTTCGTCGCGGCGATTCGCCCCGGCGTGGCCGGCCAGGCGGGCATCGTCTTCTCCACCTATCTCGGCGGCGCCGGAACCTATGTGGGCAGCACGCTCGAACTCGGCGCCGATGGCAGCATTTACGTCGCCGGATACGGCACGCTCGGTCTCCCCGGTGCCTTGGGCTGGTCCGGCGGCAACACCGATGGCTTCCTCGTAGTTATCAAGTAGCGCGTTTAAAGTAGCGCGTTTAAAGTAGCGCGTTTAAAGTAGCGCGTTTGAAGTAGCGCCGGCCGGCGCTTCGCCTAGCTCTTGCTGCGGCGCGCCTTCCACTCGTCTTCCAGCATTCCCCACACCACCAGATCCACGAAGTGGTCGTTGACCCATTCGCCGTCGCGCGT
>CAIRBY010000328.1 GCA_903876865.1 uncultured Acidobacteriia bacterium | reverse complement strand
CTGCTGAATGCGTCGCTGTTGGGGTTGCACCGCAGGAAGGCGGAGGCTTGCTTCGATGAGATCGTGGAGTTTTCAGGCATCCGCGACTTCATCCACGAACCGCTGCGCACCTATTCGAGCGGCATGACGATGCGGTTGGCCTTCAGCGTGGCGGTGCACGTGGACCCGGACCTGTTGATCATCGACGAAGTGCTGGCGGTGGGCGACCAGGCCTTTCAGGTGAAGTGTTTCGACAAGATCGCGCAGTTCAAGCGCGAGGGGAAGACGCTGCTGTTCGTCTCCCACTCCGCCGACCTGGTACAGCAGTTCTGCGACCGGACGATCTGGCTGAAACAGGGGCAGATTGCGATGGCCGGTCCGCCGGACGAAGTGCTGCAAGCCTACATGGCGCACTCCGGCTAGCGGCGCCTCCGGATGATTGCGGCGGTTATCGATCGTGGCGGCGCTGGGGCACCTGCGTTTCCTTCAACTCAAACGAAGCCAGTCCCCAATCCTCGTGATTGAAAATCATGGGCGAGCCGAAGCGGCGCATCTCCGTGGCCATCTGCATGATCTCGTCATTGCCGATGAAGGAGAGACCTCGGGCGGCGATGCGCTGGAAGAGTTTGGCCTGGCCTTCGGGCGTCCAGCCGGAACCTACTCCATGCTCGATGTGATAAATGCGCATGGGTTCGGCGAGGACCTCTTCGCGCGCGCCGGCGTAGTGCGCGGCGAAACAGAAGAGCGAATCCAGGTTCATGGAGTAGAGGTCCATTTCGGCGTAGCCGCGCAGGTTGCACCACTGCTGTTTAGAGAGCAAGGTGAAATCGCCGCAGGCGTTGGTGTGGAGGAAATCGGGTGCGGTCTGGTTGGGTTCGGCGACCACGCGCGCGGCCATGTGATTGGGCTCGGCGCTGCCGCAGTAATGGGCGCGGAAGGGGCCGGAGGCGTTGAGGTCGAGAACGTGGGTGCGTCCGGCCTCAAGGTTCAGGGAGACGCGCTGTACGCTGCGGCCATCCACGGAGAACTCCGCCAGCAAGGCGCCGGCGGCGCGCAATTCGAAGCGGGTGGCCGCGGCGGTTTCCAGATCGAGGAAGAGCGCGCCGCCCTGCACGAGCACGAGCAGTTCCGCGGCCGCGAGGGAGCTGCGGATTCCGGTGGCGCGGTCGAGAGTCCAGCCCGCGCCCCATGGTGGCTGTAGCGCCGCCGGTTCGGTGGTGGAGGCCGCCTGGGAACGCTCGCAGCGGAAGACGAGCAGCGCGGCCGGAGCGCCCTGGGCGTCCTGGCATTGCAGGCGCAGCACACGGGTGCGGCCGGGCGCGGCGGGCAGCGGGAACTCGATTGGGTGCGCAGCTTGCAGGGGGGCTTCGGCGACTACCTGTCCACCTGTATCGATGAGGCGCAGCGTGAACGCCTGGCCGGATGTCGCGCCTTCGGCTTCGGTTTGGAGCGTCAGCTTGCTCCCGGCGGAAGGCGCCAGCAGAATCTCGGCGGCGCCAGAGGTGCGGCGGAAGCCGCGTCCGCGGAACCATTCGGGGAGCAGCCAGCCCGCGCCGAGGGTGAGACCGGAACCGGCCGAGACGATATCGGCACCCACGGGGGTGCTATGGAACAGGCCGTTGAAGACGGCACCGGGATCGCGCGCCATACCCTTGAAGCCATCCCAATCCACGTAGAGTTTGAGCAGGCGGCGCAGCGGCGGAGGAACCGGCACAGTTACTGGCACGAGCGGTCCGCCCTGCGCAAGCAGCTCGACCAGATGGCGCAGGGCGCGGCCGAGAATGGCGAGGCGGCGGGAGCCGGGCACCGAACTCAGCTCTGCCTGCATCCGTGGCGGCGCAGCGGAGCGCGCCTGTTCCCACTCGATCTGAAAGACGCGGAAGGTGAGCTGGCGCGGATCTCTATTGGCGCGGACCGTACCGCCCTCGGCGTGAAAG
This sequence comes from uncultured Acidobacteriia bacterium, assembly GCA_903876865.1. Taxonomy (GTDB): domain Bacteria; phylum Acidobacteriota; class Terriglobia; order Bryobacterales; family Bryobacteraceae; genus Solibacter. Next base: position 1,947 of record CAIRBY010000328.1, on the reverse strand, counting down.
CGCAGTTGCGCTGGGTAGCCGCGGGCGAAGCGGAGGCGCAGGCGCTGGCGGCGCTCGATGGTGACGCGGGCGGCGGTTTCGCCATCGGCTTCGATGGTGACGGAGACGGGGAGTCCGCCGGTGGAGGGGCCGGGCTCGACTTCGAGCATGAGCGTCCGCCCCGGTTGGGAAGGCGCGTCGAGATGGAGCTCGGCGAAATTCGCGGCCCAGCGGAAATACTCTTTGCGGAGATAACTCTCCGGAGCGTACCAGCCGCGGCCGAAGACGATACCGGAACCGGAGGCAGTCACGTCTTTCGTATCGAGCTGCGGGAGCCCTTGGGGCGTGACCTTGAAGGTGCCTTCGCGCGCGTTGACGCGGAGCAGATGCGTGGCGCAGTAGGTGAGCTGTTCGGAAAGCGAGGCGTCGGGCGGAACGTCGCTCATGGCGTCGTGCCGGTCGATGCGGTACATGCGGCTGGTGCGCAGGCGGCGCTCGGAGAGGTACTGCGCGAGCTCATCGGAGAAGAGGATATCGATATTGGTGGCGAGGACGAATTCACCGCGCGCGCGGCGGATACCGACGTTCTTGGCGATCATCTGATAGAGCGGCAGCGCGTCGCCGTGGGGGTAGAGCGCGTGCAGTTCGGGCGGCACTTCGATGAAGCGGACGGCGCAGGGGCCGAGATCATCAGGCCACTGCAGGACGTCAATGAGAAGCGGACGGTCGGGGAGCGGGTTCCACTCGACGATGATGATCTCGGAGGGGATGTTGTAGCGGCGCGCCTGCTCGATCCAGCCGGAGAGGAAGATCTGCATACGGCCGAGGGGGTTACCGCCATGATCGTCGTTGCGGGCGCTCACTACTATGGAGAGATAGGGGTCGGCGGTATTACTCACGGGTCAGCCTTTGGGTTCGGAGCACACATTATAACCGGATGGCCGCGGGCGCCGTTTCAGAGAGTCATCCTGAACTTAGGGACGTTGTGCGGGGAGCAATTGCAGTTCGGCGAGCCAGAACGAAGCGTCGCCGGATTGGACCAGATCCTGCGACTTCACGCGCGAGGGCATGCCGGCGCGGGCGAGCACGGCGCGGGCGGTCTCCGCGCCGGCGCGGTCGCGGGTCATGACGATAAGGTGCTCGCTGCCCTGGAAGGGCCGGGTGAGGTCGAGCGCGGGGAAGTGCATCTGCGATTGGCCGTGGGCGAGGAAGGCGCACATTACGCCGCGGAACTCGCCGGTGAGGGGATCGCTTTCGTTATCGAACCAGAAGGTGGGCAGGGCATCCTGAGGAAGGCGCTGCATCACCACATCGATCGCGCGGGCCACACGCTCGTAGCTTTCACGGCCGTGGTAGTTCTCTTTCCAGGCAAGGCCGGGATAGGCGGGAACGAGGGCCGTGCTCATCGCGGCGAGGGTGAGGACAATCGCGGCCCAGCAGAGCGCGTGGCCCTGCCTGTGGCGCCACCAGGAGAAGGCGGCGAGGGCGGTGATGAGAACGGCGCCGCCCAACTGGGCCTGCCAGTGGAGCAGAGCGTGGAAAGAACCCGGGCTCGCCAGCGTGGAGAGGGAGACCGTGCCGGCGAGCGCGACGACGGTGTAGAAGAGCCAGGGCCGCACCGAAGCGGGCACGCGCAGGACGGTGATGCCGAGGGCCACGTAGGTGGCCGGGATGATCACGCTCATGTGATGGTCCGAGGCCAGCAGGCGGGTCTGGTGAACGGTGAAGCCCACCATTACAGCGAAGCAGAGCAGATAAAACCAGAGCAGCCACTTGCGCTCCGGCGGGAGCGTGACCAAGCCGAAGCGCGAGGCGGCGGACCAGAGGGCGGCGAGGCCCAACGCGAGCACAGGCACGATCAGCCAGGTGGGTTCGCGATACCAGGTGGCACTGATCCAGGGATTGCTGGAGACGTTGGAGAGACTCAGCGCCATCATCAGGTTGAGGCGGTAGAAGAAGCCGTGCGCG
>CAIRBY010000327.1 GCA_903876865.1 uncultured Acidobacteriia bacterium | reverse complement strand
CCAGTTCGTAGAGCCGCTCGATCTCCAGGCGGCGCGCTTCGGCTTCGGCCGCGCGGCGCCGTACGCGCGCGGAGAGTTGGCTCGCCGTCACCGCCGTCACCAGAAACGCAACCGCGGCCACCCAGTTCTGCGGGTCCTGAATCGTAAAGGTGCGGACCGGCGGCAGGAAGTAATAGTTGAAGCCGAGCACCGCAACCAGCGAGGCAACCGTGGCCTCCGCCAGGCCCCAGCGCGCGGAGAAGCCGAGAATCGCCAGCAGCAGCGAAAGCGCCACCGTGGTGTTGTTCACCGGCAGCACCAGGGCGTAGAGCGCGAGGATCGCGGCCACGGCGAGTACGGCGGCGGCACACCGGTCGAATCTGGGGAGCCGCGTCATGCCTCACTCCCGAACAGGCGCTCGAAAAACTCGCGCGTGTGAAGGCGGATCTCCGCCAGCGTCACATCGGGCGGGGCCGCGTGCAGATGTGCCGGCGTCCAGCGCCGCACCAGCGCCGTCAGCACGTCGAACTGCGCCTGGGACGTGGGCAGGCTGCCCTCGGCGTGTCCGCTGCAGAGCCGCTGTCCGTGGTCGAGCGCGCGATAGAACGTGGCGGCGTCGCGCAGGAAGCCCGCGTCGCCGGGTGACAGGTGGCCCATCTGTTCGATCACGTCAATGCGCGCCGGGGTGTTCAGCACCTTATAGAAAATTCCGGCTCCGCGCAGGCGGAGGTACATCAGGGCGAAATCGATATCGTAATAGCCGCCCATGCCGGCCTTGAGCGGATTGCGCAGACCCTGCTCGCGCTCCAGGCGGGCGCGCATTTCGCGCAACTCCTGGCGAGAGCGCATGCCCTGGCCGTAGCGCCTCCAGTCCACGTCCTGCAGTTCGTGGAGGAAGGTGGTGGCGCGCTCCAGATTGCCGGCGAGGGCGCGTGCCTTCATGTAACTGATGCCCTCCCAGGCCTCGGCCTTCTCGGCGAAGTAGGTTTTGTAAGCGCCCTCGGTCTGCACCAGATCGCCGGCGCGGCCGTTGGGCTTGAGGCGCGTATCGATCACGAACATGGCGCCCTCTCCGGTGTAGGAGCTGAGCGTCTGAATCATGCGCTCGGCCACACCGGTCCAGTAGACCTGTTCACCGGCCTCCGCATCCGGGATCACGAAATTCACGTCGGCATCGCTGCCCAGATCGAACTCGCGCACGCCGAGACGGCCGAGCGAGATCACCATCATCTGGTCGCGCGGCTGATATCCGGCGGAAGCTGGCGGTGGCGCTTCGGTTAGGGCGATGCGATAGGCGGCGCCGATCACGGAATCGGCCAGCACGCTGGTCTGGCCGAGCGTGAGAAAAATCGGCGCGCGCTGCAGGATGCTCTGGCACTGGATGCGCAGCATCTGGCGGCGGTAGAAGCGGCGCAGCGAAGCGCCATCGCGCAGCGGGCCGCCTTCCAGGTGGAAGGGCTCGCCGATCTCCTCCAGCAACTCCGGGAAGCGCAATAGTTGATCGCCGAAATAGGCGCTGTGCTCGAAGATATCGAGGACTCCTTCCGGTGCCGCATCCATGCGCGCGAGCAGCTCGGGCGAGGCGAGCGTATCCTCCAGAAAGCGCCGGAAGCGGGCGCGGCCGCGGCGCAGCGGAGTGTGTGCGAGGGCGGCGGCGAGGCGTGGTGCGCGCTCCCCCAACGCTGCTGCGAATTCACCACCCGGCGCGACGGCCTCTTCCTCTTCCCGGCGCAACGGCAACGCTTCCGGGAGCGTCGCAGTGGCGGGGAGATGAACGCGCACGACGCGCTCGTAGATTTCGCGCACCGCCGCAAGGTGCGCCTCCAGGTGTTGTTGCAGTGTCTCCGCGGTGAGGCGCGCGCCGCCCGGTTCGGCGGGCATCTTCCGCGCCAGCAGTTGCAGTTGCGCTGTAGAGGAGGGCAGCGTGTGGGTCTGCCGGTCGTCCTCCACTTGCAACCTGTGTTCGAGGTAGCGCAGGAACTGATAGGCCGCGGCCAGGCGCGCGTACTCGCGGCCGGAGAGAAAGTTCTTGTCGCGCAGGCGGCCCAGTGCGAACATGGTGCCGCCATGGCGCACCCACTGTTCGCGCCCGCCGTGCAGGCGCTGCAGGCACTGCACCAGAAACTCGATATCGCGGATGCCGCCGGGCGTGAGTTTCACGTCTAATCCACCGCGCGCACCCCGCTTGGCTGCGAGTTTTTCGCTGATGCGCTGGCGGGTTTCGCTAACCGCTTCCACCGCGCGAAAATCGAGCGAACTCTGGTAGATCAGCGGTTCCACGAACTCCAGCAGCGCGGCGCCGGGTTCGCTTTCCCCGGCGGAGAGGCGCGCTTTGATCAGCATCTGCTTTTCCCAATCGCGGGCGCGCTCACTGTAATAAGTACGCGCGCCACTTTCGGTGATCGCGATCTCTCCCAGCGTGCCGTCGGGCCGCAGGCGCAGGTCCACGCGGTAGCACTGGCCCTCGGCGGTGTAGGTGGAGAGCAGCGCCGTGTACTGGTTCGCGACTTTCTTGTAGAACTCCTTGTTGGTGAGCACCGCCGGCCCATCGGTCTCGCCCGTGCCGCCATATAAGAACATCAGGTCGATATCGGAACTGTAGTTCAGTTCCTTGCCGCCCAACTTGCCCAGCGAAATTACGCTCAAGCCGCAGAGCGAGCCATCTTCCAAGCGCGGTTCCCCGTGGCGCGCCACCAACTCGGCGCGGATGCGGCGGTAGGCCACGTCCAGAATCGCGTCCGCCAGGTTAGAGAGTTCCTCCGTAACGTTGGCGAGCGTCGCGATGCCGAGCACGTCGCGCAGCAGAATGCGCAGAATGTGGCGTCGCCGGTAGCGGGCGAAATCCACCGCGGAGGGCGTGCCGCTGCCCAGGAAGCGATAGAGGCGCTCGCGATAATCCTCCAGCGTGAGCACGCGATGAAAGTTGGGAGAGGTGGCTACTTCCAGCACGGTCTCCGGCCTGCGCAGCACCGCTTCGGAGAGGAAGCGGCTATTGGAGAACACGTGCACCAAACAGGTAAAGGCATGCGGCGAAGCGACAATGGCCTGGTACGCGGCGGGCGAGTCCTGTTGCAGGCGGGTCAGAAACTGGCGCACGCTCTGCGGGTCCGCCACCAGCGGCAAGGTGAGGTCGGGAGTCACGCCGGCTTGGAGAGCAGCGCTATGCCGTCTCCCGCCCGGACCGTCCCGGGCGTCACGACGCTGGCATAAAAGCCGCTCATCCCCCAGCGCGGCGAAGCCGGATCGCGGCGCTTGACTTGCTGATCGTAGACATTCGCTTTCAACGACTCGCCGTAGATATCGAGCGCGGCGCACGGCCCGCGCGGTTGCGTGATCTCGATCACCGCCGTGCCGGCGCGGAAGCGGTCGCCGATGCGCACATCGCGGACATCGATCCCGCGCGTGGTGAGATTCTCGCCCATGGCGCCGGCGAAGAGCGGGTAGCCCGCCGCGGTCAATTCGTCCAGCACCTCCGCGGCAATCCACAGGATGGCTTTGAGCGGCCCTCCGTGAATGCGCGGGTGCGCGTGACGGTCGCCCTGTATGCCGAGCGCAGTCACTTCCCCCGCATCGACGGCCCGCTTGGGCAGGCCACCGCGTGAGGTGTTCACTTGAATGATGGTGCCTTGCATCCCCGTTCTTAGATGTCGTAATACAACGCGAATTCGTACGGGTGCGGGCGCAGGCGGACCGCATCCACCTCGTGCTTGCGTTTGTAATCGATGAAGGTCTCGATCAACTCTTCCGTGAAGACGTCGCCGCGCATCAGGAAGCCGTGATCGTCTTCCAGACAGTTGAGCGCTTCGTCCAGGGAACTCGGCATGGAGGGCACGCTCTTCATCTCTTCCGGAGAGAGATCGTAGATATCTTTGTCCAGCGGTTCGCCGGGGTTGATGCGGTTGGCGATGCCGTCCAGGCCCGCCATCAGCATCGCCGCGAAGGCAAGGTACGGGTTGGCCGAAGGATCCGGCGGACGGAACTCCACGCGCTTGGCCTTGGGACTTGCGGAGTACATCGGAATGCGCACCGCGGCGCTGCGGTTGCGGCGCGAATACGCCAGGTTGACCGGCGCTTCATAGCCTGGCACCAGGCGCTTGTAACTGTTGGTGGTGGGCGCGATGATCGCCGAAAGCGCGCGCGCGTGCTTGAGCAGGCCGCCGATGTAATAGAGCGCCATCTGGCTCAGGCCCGCGTAGCTGTCGCCCGCGAACAGCGGCTTGCCTTCCTTCCACAGACTCTGGTGGCAGTGCATGCCGCTGCCGTTATCGCCGAAGATCGGCTTGGGCATGAACGTCACGGTCTTGCCATACTGACTGGCCACGTTGCGGACGATGTATTTGTACAACATCATGTTGTCCGCGCTCTTCACCAGCGTGTCGTACTTCTGATCGATCTCGCACTGTCCGCCGGTGGCGACTTCGTGATGGTGGCACTCGATGTTGAGGCCGCACTCGATCATGGTCTGCACCATCTCGCTGCGCAGATCCTGGTAGTGATCGGTAGGCGGCACCGGGAAGTAGCCTTCCTTGTAGCGCGGCCGGTAGCCCTGATTGTTCTCTCGCCGCCCCGAATTCCAGCGCCCCTCTTCGGCATCGATGTAGTAGAAGCCGGAGTGCTGATTCTGGTCGAAGCTGACGTTATCAAAGATGAAGAACTCGGCTTCAGCGCCGAAGTATGCGGTGTCCGCCGCGCCGCTGTTGTTCAGGAATAACTCCGCCTTCTGCGCGATCCAGCGCGGATCGCGTTCATAGCGCTGCTTGGTGATGGGGTCCTTCACATCCCCATACATCACCAGCGTCGCAACTTCGGCGAACGGGTCCATGATGGCCGTGTGCGGATCCGGCACCAGCAGCATGTCGCTCTCGTGTATGGCCGCCCAACCGCGGATGCTCGAGCCATCCATCCCGTAGCCTTCTTCGAAGCTACTCTCTTCCAACTGGCTGATAGGGTAGGAGACGTGATGCTGCAATCCCGGGATATCCGTGAATCTCAGGTCCAGTTGCCGGGCTCCGTTTGCTTTAGCGTATTCGAGTACTTCCAGGGGCGTCATCGATCCTCCTCATATGCCGTGCGCAACCACTTCTGAACTTCATCCGTGATCTCCGCGACGGAGGAGACCGGGATGCGATGCGTAATGCGATCTTTCTTGGCGTAGCCGCCGGTATCGATCAGGCTGCCTTCGGCGGCGCGCGCCCCCAGCGCAAGTCCCAGGTCGATGCGGGTGCGTGTTGTGGGCTTGATCTGCGCGAACACGTGTTTGCGGTACAGCGGCACCATGGTCTGGCACGGGCACGCCTTCACATCCTTGCCCAGACCCATGCCTAACCGCAGCAGCGCATCGTACACCGGACGCAGCGCCGCTTTGCCCGCGTACAACTGCTCGACGTAACGCGTCGCGGATTCCAGGTAGGCCTCGGGGCTATCCATATCCTCGCCCCTGCCGGCCGCGCGGTCCACAATCCAACCGGCGGTATACATGGCGAAACCATGCTCCTTGCGCAGCCACTCCTTGCGCTCTTTCTCTCCGGCGGGCGCGGACTTCTTCACAAATCTCACCCACTCATCGAGTGAGCGTCCCGTTTTTTCCTTCAGCGTCTCCACCCAGATACGGGTTCGCTGCACCCCGGGGTGAACGCTATAGAGAGACTTCGCCAGAGCCATGACAATTCGAGTATACCGAGAGGCGCGGGCTGGATTTGCTCTTATCCAAATCCTGATCGTTTCCTTACGACTTCCTTACGGGGCCGATTCTACGCTTGGTTAAGGTGAAGCGGAATGCGGCAACGCAGTGAACTACGAACCGAACCCACCCAGTTGGGCAGTGATACCTCTGTGAACGAAATGCAATTCGTTGTGGCCTACGCGAACCCCGAACTGACCCGCGCGCTGCTGCTCCAGGCGGTGGTGCTGACAGCCGGCTTGCACGCGCGCATCACCCTGCTGGCCGTCCATACGGTGCCAGACCCAACTCGGTTCCGAGGCCCCTGTTCGGCACATGCCTTCCTGGTGGAGCAGTTGCTCGAACTGGCCGCCGAATGTCCGGTGCCGGTGGCACCACAGGTCGTATTGGCGCGCAGTCGCGAGCAGGGATTCCGCGCCGCGCTTCCGCCCGAGGCGACCATCCTGGTGGGAAGCCGGCGCCTGTTCCGGCCCACGGAGGAAGAGATCCTGGCCGGACTTCTGGCCTCGGACGGCCACAACGTTTCCCTGCTCTATCTCGATTAGGTGACCTATATGCTGGACCTCGTTTTTGTGTTGATGACCGTTGGCTTCTTTGTACTGAGTTGGGCCTTTGTGAAAGGATGCGACAGGCTATGACCCCGGAATACATAGTCTCTCTGGTGGTTGCGGTAGCGCTGGCGGGTTACCTCTTCTACGCGCTGCTGCGCCCGGAGCGCTTCTAATGACCCCCAACGGAATCCTGCAAATCGTCCTCTTTACCGCGGTGGTGCTGCTGCTGGCCAAACCGGTGGGCGGCTTCATGGCGCGCGTGTTCGCGGGCGAGCGGACGTGGCTGCACCGCCCGCTTCGCCCGCTGGAAACGGCTATCTACAGGCTCTGCGGCATCGAAGAGAGCGCCGAACAATCGTGGAGCCGTTACGCCGGATCCCTGCTCCTCTTCAGCGCGGTGAGCCTGCTGTTCACCTACCTGCTGCTGCGCCTGCAACAGTGGTTTCCGCTGAACCCACAAGGCCTCGGCAACGTGCCCGCGGATCTGAGTTGGAACACGGCGACCAGTTTCACGACCAACACCAACTGGCAGGCCTACACGCCGGAAACCACGATGAGCTACCTCTCGCAGATGGTCGCTCTGGCGACGCACAATTTCTTCTCCGCCGCAGCGGGCATCGCTGTGGCGCTCGCCTTCGTGCGCGGCTTCGCGCGCCATTCCACCCGCACGCTCGGCAACTTCTGGGTCGATTTCACGCGCGCCACGCTCTATGTGCTGTTACCGCTCTCGATTGTG
>CAIRBY010000326.1 GCA_903876865.1 uncultured Acidobacteriia bacterium | reverse complement strand
GCCGCTCCACGCTTTCGAAAGCGACATCGAGCGCTACCGCGGACGCTACCGCGACGGTTGGGACAAACTGCGCGAGGAGCGTCACCAGCGGCAAATCCAGATGGGACTGGTGAACCCGAAGTGGGGTATCACACCTCGCGACGAAGATGTCCCCGCCTGGAAAGATGCGCCGGACCGCGAGTGGCAGCAGCGCCGGATGGAAGTTTACGCAGCGCAGATCGACCGGATGGATCGCAACGTCGGCTCGATCCTCGATGCTCTCCGCCGCAGCGGAAAAGAGCAGGACACTCTGGTGATGCTGCTGGCCGACAACGGCGGCTGCGCCGAGGAACTGGCCAACGGCAAGCTCAACGCCAACAGTCCGAAGCAGGCGCGCGATGGGCGTCCGATGCGTTCCGGCAACTCACCCTCCATAGTGCCGGGCGGCGAGGATACTTTCGCCAGTTACGGCATCGGGTGGGCAAATGCGTCGAATGCGCCGTTCCGCCGCTACAAGCACTGGGTACACGAAGGCGGCATCGCAACGCCGATGATTGCGCACTGGCCCGCCGGCATCGAACATCCAGGGCGGCTGACTCACGAGGCAGGCCATGTCATCGACCTGATGGCCACTTGCGTGGACGTCTCCGGCGCCCGTTATCCGCAGAACCTCGCCGGCGAATCCATCCGTCCGATGGAGGGGCGCAGTCTGGCGCCCGCGTTCCACAGCAAGAAGATCACGCGAGGGGACGCGTTCTACTGGGAGCACGAGGGCAACCGCGCCATGGTGGACGGGCGCTTCAAGCTGGTTTCGCGCTTTCCGAACCGCTGGGAGTTATACGACCTCGAAGCCGACCGCTGCGAGATGCGCGACCTCTCCGGCTCCGATTCAGCGCGCGTCGAACGCATGGTCGGGCGCTACGACGGCTGGGCTGCGCGTTGCAACGTCCGGCCCTGGGATGAAGTGCGTAAGATCACGGCGGTGGATGCGGGCGGGTAGGCGAAGCCGGAAGCCACAGGAGAAGAACCCCATGACCGATTTGTGCCGGAGAACATTTTTGGGTAGCTCGATCGCGGGAGCGCTCGCGCAGACGGTACGGGCGCAGCAGGCGAATCCCCGCGCCAAAAAGCCGAACCTGATCTTCTTCATGCCGGAGACTTTGCGCGCGGATAGCCTCGGCTGTTATGGCCACCCGCTGGTGCGCACTCCGAACATGGACCGCATGGCATCGCAAGGCACGCGGTTCACGCAATGCCACGTGCAGAACACAGTCTGCGGACCATCGCGGTGCAGCCTGCTGACCGGCTGGCCGGTGCATGTGCGCGGGCATCGCAGCCTCTATTATTTCCTGCATGAGGACGAGCCGAACCTGTTCCGCTATCTGAAGCAGGACGGGTACGACGTGCACTGGTTCGGGAAGAACGATTTGCTGGCGCCTGAGACCTTCAACTCGAGCGTCACTCACTTCCGTCCGGGCGGCGGGAAGGCCGCGGAGAATCCGTGGCCGATCAGCGACCCGCATTACTACTCGTTTTTGTACAACCAGACCGGCGACCGCCGCGACACGGGTGACTATCGGGGAGTTCAGGAAGCCATCAAAGTGATGGAGCAGTCCGAAAAACCGTTCTGCCTGTACCTGCCGCTCTCCTTCGCGCATCCGCCGTTTTCCGCACCGAAAGACTTTCACGACATGTATAAGCCGGCCGATGTACCGGCCTTGCGCCCGCCCGGTTTGCCCCGCAAGCCGAACTTCTTTGAGGCGATCCGCCGGACGCGGCGCCTCAACGAACTCAATGACGCGGACTTCCGGAAGATGCAGGCGACCTACCTGGGCATGATCAGCTATAGCGACTGGCTGCTCGGTGAATTGCTGGCCGCCGTCGACCGGACCAACCATACCAACGATACGGCCGTCTTCCTCTTCTCGGATCACGGGGAATGGGGCGGAGACTACGGGCTGGTGGAAAAGTGGCCCAGCGCGATCGACGACTGCCTCGACCATGTTCCGCTGATCGCGCGCGTGCCCGGGCAAAAGCAAGGGCACGTATCGCGCGAAATCGTGGAACTGTATGACGTGATGGCGACCAGCCTGGACCTCGCCGGAATCGAAGCTCAACACACACATTTCGCGCGTTCCCTGCTGCCGCAGTTGCGCGGCGAACCCGGCGACCCGAAGCGCGCTGCGTTTTGCGAAGGCGGCTACAACACGTACGAGCGGCAGTTGTTCGAACCGCCCATGGCAAAAGAGGAAGCGGCGGAGATCTACTATCCCAAGCGCACGCTGCAAAACGAGCATCCGGAAACCATCACGCGCGCCACCGGAATTCGAACGTCCGATCACCGGCTCGTCCACCGGCCCGACGGGCAGAGCGAACTCTACGACCTGAAGAAAGATCCACGGGAACTGAACAACGTCTATGGCGACCGGTCCTATGCGTCGCAGCAGGAGTCCCTCCGCGCGCAGATGCTGGACTGGTATGTGCGGACGGCGGACGTCGCTCCGAAGAAGACGGATCCGCGGGGGTTCCCGAAGCAACAGCCGGACAAATGAGTCGGGCCCGCCGTGGCCGCGCTCGCGCTGCCCGGCACGGACCCCTGTGTGTGGCTAACATCCCGTCGCGGAGGTTTGGGACGTGAATTGCGGACGGATCCCTTCCCGGAGATATTCGTTGGCGTCGCGCTGCTTCTGCATCACCCAACCGGCCACCGGGATGAGCAGGAAACGGAACGGATCGAGGACTTGGTGCGAAGCCTAATCGGCAGGCACCTGTGACGGAGTGCGTACCAGCAGTCCGAAACTCGCTGCGCCGATGACGCAGGCCACGCTCGCCGCCACGAAAGCGATCCGGAAACTCCCGGTGCGCGACACAAGCCATCCAGTGAGAATCGGACTGACGATGCCGGCAAGGTTGCCGAAGGCGTTCTGCATCCCGGTCCAGCGGCCGACCGCGCGACTGCCGGCCAGAGTCTGCGTGAGCGCCCATAGGTTTGAGACGTAGGTCCCGAAGGCGAAAAAAGCAATGAAGATCCCGGCGAAGGCCCATTCAATGCGGGGCAGCAAGGCCAAGGGAAGCAGGATCGCGGTAAACAACAGACCGGCCACCATGATGCCGCGGCGGACCGGCACGGCGGAGCGGCCGGCGCGGATCCAGCGGTCCGCCATCAGTCCGCCGTTGACCTGCGCGACCGCCATCACCAGGTACGGCAACGCGCCCCAGACAGCCACCGATTTCATAGTGAAGTGGCGTTCGTCGGCGAGATAAGACGGCATCCAGCTCAACAGGAAATACCAGGCGTAATTGGCGCCGCACAGGCCGATGAATGTGCCCCAGACGTCGCGGCGCCGAAGCAGTTCGCCCCAGCCGGAGCCATCGCCTGGTTCGCTCTTGCTCTGGATTTCAATGCGCGGAGCCCACAAAAGCCAGGGCACCAGCCAGAGCAGCGCGGTGGCGCCGGTGGCGGTGAACAGACCGCGCCAGCCGATGCCCGCGACAAGCAACCCGCCCAGCAGGTTCCCCATCATGGGGCCGAGCCGGGAGCCCAGATCGGTCAGTGCGTTAGCCAAGCCGCGGCATTCTTCGTTGAACGCGTTCACGAGGATCTTGCCATTGCAGGGATAGACGACCGTTTCGCCGATGCCCAGGAGCAGCCGCATGACCAGCAGACCGGCAAAAGTGGACATCGCCGCCGTGGCGAGCGTCGCCAGCGACCAAAGCAGGAAGCCGGCCGCATACAGCCACTTGACTTGAACGCGGTCGGCCAGCCACCCGGCGACCACCAGCAGCACGGAATAGGTCCAGAAAAAGGACGACAGCAGCATCCCCTTCTGCATGGTCGAGAGTCCCAGCGCCGGACCCAGCACCGGGGCCGCGATCGCCAGATTCCCGCGGTCGAAGAAACTGATGCACATCCCCAGCACGAGGAGGAACACCAGCCCCCACGGCCGGCGCGGCGCAGTGTCCCGAGCGTGCGCCTGCGCCATTATTCGCTGCCTCTGGGGACAACCTGTGTCGCTGCCCAGCGCTCCAGCGCGTTCAGTTTCTCGATGCGGATGCGGAAATGCGGCTCGGTGCTGAACTCGGCGGCCAGGAAGGCCCGCAGACAATCCTCAGCCACCTTTTGCCCCACCACAAGTGCGCCGAGGCAGGCGACGTTGACGTCATCGTGCTCCACACTCTGGTGCGCGCAGTAGATATCGTGGCACAGCGTTGCGCGGATACCGGGGACCTTATTGGCCGCGATGCATGCGCCCACCCCACTCCCGCAGATCAGAATCCCGCGTGCCGCGCGTCCGTCGCGCACGCGCTCACATACCGCGCGGCTGATATCCGGAAAATCGACCGGAGCGGGATCATAGGATCCGCAGTCTTCCACCGTGTGGCCTTCCCGCCGGAGGAACTCGATCAGCGGCGCCTTCATCGCAAAGCCGGCATGATCACCGCCGACCGCCAGTCTGAACTTCGCGCTCATATCATTACCTCGGCTTTTCCACTTCGCGCGGAATCACGCGCGGCGCGGGGCCTGCGTATGTCAGGCGCAGGCCCCAGTCCGTGTTGGAGGGTAAATCCGGGAGTTGGATCACCCCGATGACGCTCGAATTCAGTTTGCCATTGCCGGCGTCGCGGTAGGTACCGGTGCGCGGATCGAACCACTCGGCACGGTACGTGCTGTTCAGATTCGCACCGCGGATCTGGCCTCTCGGACAGCCCTTCTCGAAATAGGCGAGGAAAATCTCGCGGTCCGGTGTGCGCGCGCAGTACGCCCACTGCTCGTAGGCGCGCACATCATGCGTCTTGTTGGGAGAGACCAGATCGGAGTCGGGAACCAGGTCCTGGTAGCGCCGCCCGATGGAGAGCGCGAAAGTGCGCAGGTGGCGCATCTGAGCCGCGGAGTTCCACTGGAAGGCGTCCCACATTTTTACCGGAGCCGTGGGCTCGATGTCGGCTCCCCAGATGCCCTCGGCACCGTAGACGTGGCCGCCCAGTCCCCCCGAAAGGAAACTGCCGTACATTGCGGAGCGGACGAATTGGTCGTCCTTTTCGGTGCCGCCCGGCGCGCCATACTGATACCCTTTGCCGCCACCCTGCGCGCGCGCATCGACGTACCCGGAATAGTAAGGCTCGCCGTTGAGAGCCGGTTTCGCGTCCGCTTGCCGGAAGATCTCGGTCAGATACCAATAGTTGTTGTGCTCCCGCATGTTGCCGGTTTGGTGAAGGGTCACCCAGGACCGTTCGCCCCAGTTTTCGAGAGTCGAGGGATTGGCGTTGGCCGAGAGCAGATTGCCGAACGGCGGTGGACCGTATTTCTCCAGCACCAGGTTGATGGCGCGCGTGAAATCCTCCGGCCCGATCGATTCGCTGATGATGTCCAGGTGGATCGGGCTGAGCACCGTATTGTTGGCCTGATAGCGCGCGAAAATGTACTCGATGAAGCGCGCATAGGAATCCGGCCACTTGTAGTACTTGCTCCAGAGATTACTGGCGTCGCGGCGCGAGACCTCGATGAACGGCACGAAGCCCTGCGCGTTGAGATAGTCGATTTTGCGGTCGAGATACTTGAAGTAGTCGGGGTTGACGCGGTCCACGTCCGGGAACATCTGTTCGAAGCCGGGGACCTTGCCGGGAAAGCGGAACGGCCGGCCGCCCTCATTGTCCATGTTCTTCGCGCTGCCGGTGCCGAATTCGAGCCAGGCCGACCGCACCGTGGTGCGCTCCGGGTCGTTCATGACCACGTGCCAGCCTTGCCCATCGGTCATCCAGTTCGGGAAGGCGGCGATGATGTTCACCCAGTTGTAGCCCTGCGCCTTGCGGTAACGCACGTAGTCTTTGAAACCGGCGTCCGGACCGAGCGGCCGCTCGCGGTCATCGTCGAACCAGCGGAAGCGATTGGTGCCGGTGGCATACCAGGTGTCGCCAAGCACGAAGAATGGCGTTCCGTCGGCGGTCTCCAGGGCATGGCGGTTGGCGGTGGGGCGGAGGAACCCGCGACGAAGCGGATTGGCGTCCTTCTCGGCCTCCGCCCAGGCGACGGCTTCGAATGACCCGGTCTTTCCGTCCAGTCCTGCATCGGCCGGCTCCGACCCGCTGCGCCACGTCCAAGTCCCGGGAACGGTCGCCAGCACCCGGACACGGAAGGTCCGTCCCCCGTCCCAGAATCCGTAGACCCGCTTGGCGAAACCCGGGCCCTTCAGATCGACCCAGACGGTCTGTTCCGTGTAGGGGTTGTCGGCGGCTCGCGCCGCAGTGAACGTAAGCTCTTGTTTTTCCCAGACATGGAGAGAAGCAGCGGAGTTTGGCAACCCCGCAGCCAGCAGCAGAGCGAGCGACGCAAAAGCGCTTTTCATGGCGCCTCCTTTTCCGGGGACGCGTAGATGCCGCGTCTCTACATTGGATATCAGGCATCGTGTCAATGTGCAAGCAAATTCTTGACACGATGCCTAATATAGGATATATTTCTCTTGCCGAAACCAAAACTGGAGGTTAGACTCCCATGAAACGCAGGTTCCCACGTTCGCGAGCCGCATTCCGTCCGGCTTGTCTGCTGTTCCTTCTCCTCTCCGCCTGGATGCCCGCCACCGCTCAGGTCACTGGCACCATCAGCGGGTACATTAAGGACCCGAGCGGAGCCGTAATCGCCGGGGCCAATGTCACTGCCACGATGGCGGGCCAAACTGCCAGCCGCAACGCAATGACGGATGAGACAGGTTTCTTTAATCTGCTGGCGATGCCGCGCGGCACCTATACGGTTTCCGCCTCCTCGACAGGATTCAGCACGAAGTCGCAGTCAGGTATCGAACTCACTTCGGGCGCAAACGCGCGCGTGGATTTCGACCTGGTTGTGGGCGCCATCTCGGACCGGGTGCAGGTCACGGCCAGCACTCCCATGGTGGAAACTACGACCGCGACGTCATCGAACCTCGTAGACGACCGGCGCGTGCAGGACATGCCGCTGAACGGCCGCAACGTGGTGGGGTTGGCCGCCATGATGTCTGAGGTATCCGCCCTCAGCACCAGCCAGACCATGGGCGATTCGCGTGGCGGTCCCGTCATGAGCGTCAATGGGAGCAACCAGAACGCCAACTACTATACGCTCAATGGCGCCACCTTCATGAACTTCGACCAGACCACCGGTTTCAACGCGCCGCCGCCGGACGCCATTCAGGAGATCCTCATTCAGACTCACGATTTTCCGGCTGAATACGGATTTACCTCGGGGGCACAGGTGAGCATGGTGACAAAATCCGGGTCGAACGAATTCCATGGCTCGGCATGGGAGTTCCTGCGTAACAGTCAATTGAACGCACGCAGTTTCTTCCAGACGATTCGCCCTCACCAGTCGCAGAACCAGGCCGGCGCCGCCGGCGGAGGACCGCTGCGCAAGAACAAGTTGTTCATCTTCGGCTCTTACCAGTACCTCTGGCAGCGGCAGCAGGCAGGCTCGTCCGTCACTACGGTGCCGACCGCTGCCTATCGCAACGGCGACTTCACTGCGCTTAGTTCCACGCTCAAAAATCCAATCAATCCGGTCACCGGTCTGGGCTGGACTTCTCCCACCGGCGCGCCGTGCGTGGCGGGGAACGTCATCGCTCCGGGTTGCATGAGCAAAGCAGCGCAGAGCGTGCTGAACAAGTACATTCCGGCTTCGCCCACCAACTCTGTGGTGACTCTTTCTCCGGCGCCCTGGAACAACTACAACTGGCTATGGCGCGTGGATTACAACCTGTCGTCCAAGAACATGCTCGCCGGCACGTTCAATTACGACCATACCGACACCACCAACCTGCCCTCCAACCTCAGCTACCTCACGCAGAGCATCTACACGAACGTCGGACAGGGTTCGCTGCGCGACGTTCACACCTTCTCGCCGACGCTGATCAACGAGTCGCTGGTTTCGTGGACTTACAACCGGGCGATCGGAGGGCCGGACGGCTCGGTTCCGCCATCGAGCATCGGAATCAATCTGCCGGTCGACCCTGCCGGCCGCGGCGTGACGCTCTCCATTTCGGGCGGACCGAACCTGGCCTATCCGAATATCACGTATCAGTACTACAGCGCGTGGGATATCGACAACTCGATGACCTGGATCCGCGGCCGCCACACGCTGAAGTTCGGATTCCAGTTCGTTCAGTATCGGTTTTACTACGGCCTGACACTGACCCGCAGCCTCTCTTTCACGGGGACCCGCACCGGCAATGCGATGGCCGATTTCGTGCTGGGCGCCTACGACACCGCCTCGATCTGGACGGGCGCCACGGACAACACACCCAAGGGTTGGAAGCACGGCTTCTTCGTCTCCGACTCGTTCAAGGTGACGCCGCGCCTGACCCTCAACTACGGACTGCGTTACGAGCCGGTCGTCCCGCCCCAGCAATCGAGCGGGCGCATCAATAGCTGGCTGCCCGGTGTGCAATCGACGGTCTCTCCCGGTTCGCCTCCCGGATTTATCTTCCCTGGCGATCCCCAGCTACCCAAGGGCTTGATCTACAGCGACCTGAACAACTTCGCCCCGCGGTTCGGATTTGCATGGGACATCAACGGCAACGCCAAGACCGTGGTTCGCGGCGCTTACGGCCTCTTTTACCAGGATCAGGGCGGCGATATTCTGCACGCGAACCAAGCCCCGTGGCGCCACGACTTCACGCTGTACAACGGGCTCATGGACGATCCGTTCGGGTCGCTCAACCAACCGCCGCCGCCAACCGCGGCCAGTCTGCCGACGGATTTCGGCTGCAAGAAGATCAGCACCTTCCCCGGGTTGGCCTGCGACTATATTCTGCCTATCTCGATGGTCTATACCGAACCACACCTGCGGACCCCTTACATACAGCACGCTTCCTTCTCTGTGCAGCGCCAGTTCCTCAAGGACTGGGCGGCGGAGGCCAACTACACCGGCCAGTTCGGAATCAAACTGCTCGGCCACAACCAGTTCGACGCGGCGCGATTCATGAACGACCCCTTCACTGGTGCGGCGCCCACGGTCTCTAACGCGCCGGATCGCGTGCCCTACCTGCCGGGCATCATCAGCCCGGTCTCGCGTGAGATGTCGAACTTCTACCGCAGTTGGTATAACGCCGTGAACCTGAAAGTGACCAAGCGCATGTCGCACGGAATCACTGCCCAGGCGTCTTACACGTTGGCGAAGAACATCACCAACCAGCCCGAGACTACGGTCGGACTCATCAGCAACGTACCCAATCCCCTGAACCTCAACGACGGCCGCGGCGCGTCGCTGATGGATCACCGGCACGGCGTCGCCATCTCCTGGGTCTGGTCGCCGCAGGTGAATAGTTCCAACCGGCTCGTGAAAACGGTGGCGGGAGGCTGGACGGTAACCGGACTGCACCGCTACCAGAGCGGGACTCCGCTGTTCCTGATCATGGGCACCGACGTGGCCGCCAACGGCTCCAGCTACGCGTCATCGGCGCAACTGGCGCAGTTGGTAACCGGCATGACGGCGCCGGACTTGCAGAAGGCGTCGCCGACCCGTGCTTCCATGGTGGCGCAGTTCTTCAATACCGCAGCCATCATGCCGCCCAAACAGGTGCCGCTCGGAACCTACGGCAACTTCCGGCGCGGCATGATCTACGGCCCCGGCTATTCCAACAGCGACCTCTCCGTGATGAAGAATCTTTCGCTGGCAACCGAGCGCGTGAAACTGCAGTTGCGCGGCGAGTTCTTCAATGTGTTCAACCAGGTGAACTTCAACAACCCGGACCAGAACGCGTCCAGCGGCACATTTGGCCGCATTACGAGCGCGCAGGGGGGCCGGGTCGCGCAGGTCGCCTTGAAGGTGCTCTGGTAGAGGAGGATGCCGTGCAATCGAAGTCGGAAACGATCGCGGAACGGTTCGTAGGGTTCGACCCCGCCACATTGTACGAAGCGGCGGGTCTGCAGGGAATGGTGGACCCGGCGATCCGGCCGGCTTGGGCGGGCGCGCGGTTGTGCGGCGTCGCGCTGACGGTTGAGTGCCCTCCGGGCGACAATCTGATGCTGCATCATGCGGTGGCGGTGGCGTCGCCCGGCGTCATCATCGTAGCGCGGGTCGGCGAGTACCGGCTCGCCGGATGCTGGGGAGAGATCCTGACGGCGGCGGCGCAACACAAGGGCGTCGCCGGACTGGCGGTGGATGGCGCGGCGCGCGACATCGAAGCCATCTCCGAGCGCCAGTTCCCGGTCTTCAGCCGAGGACTGGCGATCGGCTCCTGCACCAAGGAGCGCTTCGGACAGGTCGGCGGGCCCATCCGTTTCGGCGGCGTGCCCGTGCGCTCCGGCGACATCATCGTGGGTGATGCCGATGGCATCGTAGTAGTGGATCAGGACCGGGCCGACGAGGTTTTCCAGAAGGCCAGCGCGCGCCGCGTCAAAGAGGCCTGGCTCATGGAACAACTGGCGCAGGGCAAGACCACCATCGAACTGCTGGGACTGCCGCAGCCAGGCAGCCGGAAGTAACCCCGTGCGCCTGGGCGACCCTTTCCAGTTCCTGCCGGTCCCGACCGACATCCACTTCGGCTGCGGGGTGGTCCGCAAACTGCCGGAATTGCTGCGATCGCTGGGCGCGGCGCGTCCCCTGATCGTTGCCGATCCGGGGGTGCGCGCGCTCGTCGAACGCGTCACCACAATCTTGGAAGCCGAAGGGCTACAGGCGGTGGTGTGGGCCCGGGTGAAGCCCGATTCCGGGGCGGCGCTGATCCAGGAAGGGACGGCGGAAGTGGCGGGGAACCGCTGCGATGCCGTCGTCGGCATCGGTGGCGGCAGTTCGCTCGATACGGCGAAGGCGATCGCTGCGATGGCGACCAATCCCGGCTCGCCGCTCGAATACACCGGGCTGCACAAAGTGAAGAACCGCCCGCTGCCGATGGTGGCGATTCCGACGACCGCCGGCACCGGCAGCGAGGTCACGCTGTGGTCGGTCTTCACTGACGAGGCGAGCGGCGCGAAAGTGGCGATCGGCAGCGTCCTGCTCTATCCGGCGGTGGCGCTGTGCGATCCGGAGTTGACTCTCGGGCTGCCTCCGGAGCTGACCGCGTCCACCGGCATGGACGCCCTCGCGCACGCCATCGAGTGCTACCCGAACAACGCCTGCCAGCCGATCTCGGGGGCGCTGGCCCTCGCCGCGATCGGGCTCATCGGGCGGCACCTGCG
>CAIRBY010000325.1 GCA_903876865.1 uncultured Acidobacteriia bacterium | reverse complement strand
TCGGTGGTCTGGGCGGAGGCAATCCCCGCGGCGAATAGCGCCGCCGCGAGCGGCAGGCGGTAGAGCAAAGTGGTGTTCAGTCTCATGGTCCCCTCTGTTTTGGCCGGATGGCCGGAATACAGCATTCCCTCGATCGTCCCGGTTAGCATACAGGAACACGAGGGGTCAGACAAGCGGAGAGAGGAAGGCAGGTAAGGCTGAAGTGCGGAAGAGACCGTCTCCAGCGATATTGCTGACGTGGTGCGCTGGCTCATGCCTCCATTACCAAAGGTGCTATCCCAAAAGTGTGCGGCACTCTTCTGCCAAAATTGACCCGATCCGTTCTGCGCCGCTCGCCATGGGAATTGCCGTGAGCCAGAGGCGGAGCATTCGATTTCCGACGTTGAACTCTGCGCGGTGAGTGAGCCTGCCGCGCGCGTGCATGGATTCCCAATGCGCTCTAGTGCAGGGATAGACGAGGCATGCGGCCACGTTGGGTGTTCGCGCCAAGTTGGCGTAGGCCAGCACTTGAAGCAAGTCAGCCCGGTGCCGATCGCGAATCTCGGCCTCGACTCCGCTCCAGCAGCGTTGCTGCAACTCTTCCCAATGGCGCTTGTATTTCGCATCGACAATCAAGGTCGTCGACTCCCACTCGATCCAGATGTCGGGGATCAGCGATTTCTGAGAGCCCAGGTACGGTGGTTCCCATTGAATGGGGTGCGTGGTTTCCCGTTTGCGAGCGACGCGGCTCTGCCCACCAGTGTGCCGCGCCGCAATTCGGAAAACAGTTTCCACCCACGCCTCAAAGAATGTCTCCATGGGCATCGTCCATGGAACGCCTGCCAGATCGCTGAGGCCCGCAAGTCCGCGTTGATCGACGGTCCACTCGATGGCTTGTACACCATCCAAAAATGGTACTGTCCGCATCGGCCGCTGCAGCCAAGCTCCCATGGTTAGCGAAGACGGTACGTACGCCGGGACCATTTGAACCCTGTGAAGAATTTGTTCGCCAAACTCGATTAATCGGTGTACAAATGCTCCATGTTCTTTCTGACTCCCGAGTGCGGCAAGTTGGCGTTCTACGGTGTAGCGCACCGCGCCTTTGAGTTGCCGATCATCGCGCAAATCCGGGAATCTGCAAGGGACGGACAGGAAGGCAGCCCGCGGCAGGCTGTGTCGGGCATAGGCATCCCAATTCACAGTGCCGCGGGGTGCTGGAAGATTCTCGTCGGCGAGATCGAACCGCCTTTCCATAGAATCCAGCAAGGCTTTCAATCGGACCAGGATCATCAGAGATAGAACCCAGACAGGAACTCTTCTTTCTGATCGACTCAGCAGCGGCAGGCGAAGAGGCGTTGGGCTGATCTTCCACCCCATCTCTGCGAGCATTGGCCCGATGCCAGGCCAGGGGAACCTGGGTTGCACCACGAGGCCGAAATCCGGGCGTGCGGTGGTCGGAGAGAGTAGCGGAATGGCGCCGACCGCCGATCCCGAGTGAATTACCAGTTGCACGTCGTTTCCGTCGTACTCCTGGTTGATCCGTACATCTAGGCGAGTTGCTAATGCGCGGTTCTGTTGCGCAAATTGATCGGCCAGACGCGCCGCCTGAGCGCTCGGATCGCGCATCCCTCGCAATTGAAAGAAATCGCTGGCTGATCGCCGCAGGGTGGAATGGTCCTGCAATTCGAGGCAGATCTCGTTCGCGACGATGCGATTGGGCCCTGGCATCGGCGGCCCTCAGCTACTGCGCAGTTGTTGCAGATAGGCACGGATTGGCTCGGCGAAGCCGCCCACATAACCTTGCGCCAGATATTCTATGAGCAATGGCTCGAGATTGACTCTCAGACTCTGTTTTGCGAGTGATGGATCGTTCTCCAGAAAATACGAGTGTCCCGGTATAAGGGCGAAGGCATCATCTGTTGCGTGCTCGATAAAAACGGAGAGCAAGTCTCGAAATGCCGCCTGCATCAGGGGGCAGCCATTCTGAGTCACCACGTCCGTACTCGGCCAAAGCGAAACAAACGCAAAGCGTCGGCGCACGGCAATATCGACGATGGCGATGCTGCGGTCCGCGCTGTTCATGGTGCCGAGGATGTGTAAGTTCGGCGGTAGAGAAAACTTGCGTCCGAAGGGCGCACCGAAGTCATAGGGCAGTTGCGTTTCGCGGCCGACGGCGCCTGCTTCCAACAGGAAGATCGCTTCTCCCAGGACCTTCCCCAGATCGGCGCGATTGATTTCGTCGATGTGGAGCAAGTAGTCGTGCGATGGATCCTTCGCAGCTTCTGCGGCTGCTTCCATCAGGGATCCTGGGGTTGGAGCAAAGCGAAATCCCAATTCGCTTTCTGAATTCGCCGGCGCCAATCCCCCAATGAAGTTTTCATAGGTTGTGTTGGCGTGAAACTGAACACTTCTTCCCCTCTTGGCGTAAGGTCCGTCGAGGAGTTCAGTCGCCATCCGGGTTTTGCCCGTCCCTGGAGGGCCCTGCAGAATGACGTATTTTCTTCGGCTCAAGAGCGCAATAACGTCATTGCTTGAGATATTGGGCATTAGATGGGCGAACCAGTTATCGCGAATCCGCTCGGCGCTCCCCTGGTGGGCGGCCATCGGTTGGAAGCCCCGCTCTTCGAGAAGGATATCTAAGAAAGCACTAACCGCAATTTCTGTAGCGGTTCGGTTTGAACCGGGTCTGAAAAATGCGTAAATCTCATTTCCATACCGCTTAAAAACACTTTTGTAAGCGACCGCGGAGTTCTGCACGCTGTCAGGCATGGGAACGTCTGTGCGGGTTGGGTCGTCCTTCGCCCAAGCCACAAATGTGCCACTACCGAACTGTACATTTAGCCAGTCGCATATGGCGCGCATCTTTCTCGCATGGCCGGGTCGGCCAAGAATGGTCTCGTCAGGAGTAAGGCCTTGTGTACCTGCGACCATCCCGATCAAGCATGGTTCGTCTGGCACGGGGAAGATCACGAACGAGAGTCCGCTGTACGCACCGGATGTCGGGTTTGACGGATGAATATAAGCAGCAAATGGGACGCCTGCCTCGCCGCGCATTTCAGGTGCACGGAGTTGAAGCGCCTTTGCTGCCTGTTTCGGATATCTCCCTTCCGCGCCCCCGAACAGCGCCTCGAATGCTCCTTCATTTCGTTCCTTCCAATTGTCGACGGAACTTGAGTGGATGATGTCGAGCAGTTTTTCGAGGCCCATGGGTTCTCTCCTACCAGAACTTCAGATACGGCTTGCCTTCGATCATGCGCAGCAGGTAGAGTCCCACTTCTCTTGCATGATAGTCGCCCCACATGCACGATTCGCCGGTGGGGACTTTGCAGCCCGCGGGGATCGCGTCCCAGCCGTTGGGGCGGTGATAGACGGAGTGGAGAATGAGACCCTGATGCGCGGGGTCGGTGCTGAGATACGGTTCGGCGAAGAGCGAATCGCAGACGCGCAGGCCGGCATTGAAGTAGCGATCGTCCTTCAGGCGATGGCCGAGGCGGAGGAGGCCCTGCGCGCCGATGGCGGCGGCGGAGCTGTCCACGGGTTCGTGGTCGTTGAATGGGTCGGCATTGTAAGTGCGCCAATCGCCTAGCTGTGCGAGTCCGGGCGCGCCGGTGTCCCAGTAGGGAATGCCATCGGGCGGGGTGTGGTCGATGTAGAAATCGCAGGTGGCGCGCGCCGCCTTTTCCATGATGGCGATGGTCTCGGCGTGGTCGCCGGGCAGCGTATCGAAGAGTTCGAGTTGTTCGGAGAAGCCGCACATCGCCCAGGCGAGGCCGCGCGTCCAGGTGCTGAAGGGCGAGTAGCCTTGCTGCGAATTGGGGCAGCGGTAGTTGCCATCGTTGGTGTTGAAGACGCTTTCGTGCGCGGTGCGTCCGCGGACATCGTAGAAATCCCGCCCCTCGCCATACCAGACGGCATACTTCGCGGTGGCGCGGGCATGCTGCGCGACGCGTTCGATGAGGGAGATCTTCTTATCGTTCTCGCCCATCAGCACGTGGCCGAGCAGGTGGCTGACGGCGGGGGCGCGCAGGGTGCGGATGGTATCGACGAAGAGCGAGTGCGGGCCGTTGAAAGAGTAGATGTAGCCGCCGCCATCGGAGGTGCGCGACCAACGCGCGGCCTGCACGGCGCCTGAAACTTTGAGCGCCATTTCATAGAAGCGCCGCTCCCACACGTCTTCGGCGATGCGGCCTTCCTTCATGAGGCGGAGCAGATTGCCGTAGGTGGAGACGTTGTTGAAGCCGTGATCGTGCACGCCGATGTGGCTCACGTGCGGCGCCATGATCTCCACCGTGCGGGTGCGACCCATTTCGAGGAATTCGGCTTCGCCGCTGGCGTCGAATTGCAGAATCGCGCCGCCGAACTGGAAGCCCTGCGTCCACTCGGTCCAGCCGCGGCTGGTGTATTGGCCGCCGACGGTGAAGACGGGCGAGCCTTTCTCGGGCGACCAGGAGGCTTCGATGGAGCGGATCTTGGCGGCGGAGAGTTCGAACATCCGGCGCACCTTAGGCGCGAGGGCGGCGAGAGAGGGAGCGGTTTGCGTGTCGATCATGCTCCCAGGATTTTAACAGGAGGCGAGGGTCGGGCAGGGCCGCAACTAGTCGCGGGTTGCCCCCACAAAGTGGAAAGACAGGAATGGGACAGGCCACGAAAGACGATGGCCTGTGAGACTTCAGCAAGCAGACAGGCCACGAAAGACGATGGCCTGTCCTACTGGCGGTCGAGGATGACGGCCGTCGCGTCGAAATCGCCGCGCAGATTCACGTTGAGCCCCGATTGCATCAGGTACGCGCCGCTATACGGCCCGCCGCGTTCGATCAGCTTGCCATTGACGGATTCCACGCGGTAGAGCGCGCGCGGGTCCAGGCCGCGCAGGCGGATCGTGTCGGCGGCGGTGTTGTATTGCTGCGCGTGGCGCAGGGCAAAGAAGACGGCCTGTTTGCCATCGGCGGCTACGTACTGATTCACGGTCACGTCACTGGTGCGTGGGCTCGCGAGGCGGTAGAGATCGCCGTTCTGCACGGTGGCGCGGATGCGTTTATAGGCGGCGATCATGTTGGTGGCGAGCGTGGTATCGGCGGCCGAGAACTTGTTGAGGTTGGAGCCGATACCGAGCGCTCCCTGCATCGCGGTGAGGAAGCGGTAGGCGAGCGGCGTGCTGCGCGTGTTCATATTGGGCACGTCCGTCACCCACGCCGACATGATCTTCGCCGGGTACGCCATGGAGAAGCCTTCCTGGATGCGTTGACGGTCGAAGGCGTCGGTGTTGTCGCTGGCCCAGACTTCCTCCACGCGCTGTAGGATGCCGAGATCGACACGCCCGCCGCCGCCGGAGCAGGATTCGATTTCGAGCTTCGGATGCTTAGCGCGGAGGCGGTCCAGAATCTCGTAGATGTTGCGCACGTACTGCACCCAGAGCTTGCGCTGATCGGCAGGCGCGGCTTCGGGCCAGCCCGGTTCGGTGAAGGGGCGGTTCATGTCCCACTTGAAATAGCGGACGTCGTTTTCGGTGGCGAGTTTGTCGAGGAAGCCGAAGATGTACTCCTTCACATCGTCGCGCGCCACGTTGAGCACCATCTGCGTGCGCAGTTCGCTGCGCGGGCGGCCGGGGAAGTTCATGACCCAATCGGGATGGGAGCGGTAGAGATCGCTATCGGCGTTGATCATCTCGGGTTCGACCCAGAGGCCGAACTCCATCTTGAGCGCGTGCACGGAATCGATCAGGCCCTTCAAACCCTGCGGGAATTTCTTCGGGTTGACGGTCCAATCGCCGAGTCCGGCGTGGTCGTCGTTGCGTTTGCCAAACCAGCCATCGTCCATCACGAAGAGTTCCACGCCGAGTTTGGCGGCCTTTTCGGCGAGCGCCTTCTGGCCGGGTTCGTCCACGGCGAAGGTGGTGGCTTCCCAGGAGTTGTAGAGCACGGGGCGCAGGCGCGAAGTGGCGCCGCCGGGCAGAATCTGCTCGCGGGTGAAGCGGTGCAGCATGCGCGAGGCAGGGCCGAAGCCATTGGCGGAGAAGCCGCCGTAGAAGGGCGGCGTGT
Source organism: uncultured Acidobacteriia bacterium (assembly GCA_903876865.1). GTDB lineage: Bacteria > Acidobacteriota > Terriglobia > Bryobacterales > Bryobacteraceae > Solibacter. The sequence continues at coordinate 461 of CAIRBY010000325.1, read as the reverse complement.
CGAGCGATTCGCCGGGCTTCAGCGGATAGGAGAAATCGAAATTGTTGAGGCCGCCGGTGACGCGCACCTGGCGATACGGCGTCTGCTCGATGGCCATCTTCCAGTTGCCGCTCCAGCCCAGCGCGCCGAACCAGACCGCGCCGTGTTCTTCGCCGGCATCGCCGCGGTCAATCGAAAACCACGGGTTGAAATTGTGGCTGGTGTGGCCCTTGCGGCTCTCAATCACCTTCTGGCCTTCGTGGATCGGTTCGTGATTGACCTGCGTTTCGCCGGCCCAACGCCCGCTGAGATAGGTGAGCTGATAGCCATCGCCAGGCGGCAGGTTCCATACGGCGGATTGCGCGGATTCGAGCGTGAGCGTGCGCGTGGTGCCGTTGCGGATGGTGGCGGAGCGGCGGAGAATGCCGTCTTCCGCATACACGCGATAATGCAGCGTCACCTCGATCGGTTCGTTGATGTCC
>CAIRBY010000324.1 GCA_903876865.1 uncultured Acidobacteriia bacterium | reverse complement strand
GATTCGGTGGCCGCCATCAGCGCGGCGAACCTGCTGGGCGACAAGTTCATCAACATCACGAAGGGCCGCAGCGCGCAGACCGTCAAAGACAACGCGGAGATCAAGAGCCTGCAGGCGCAGGATATTCCCGAATTGATGGCGCAGGCGGCCAACCTGCTGCAGACGTTCCAGAGCATCGTCAACCGCCTGGATTCATTGCTGGCCGGGATCGAGCAGGGCAAGGGCAATATCGGCAAGCTGCTGAAGGACGACGAACTCTACACGCGGCTCAACGGGATCGCCACGGAAGGCCAGAACCTGCTCGCCGACGTACGCCACGGCAAGGGCACGATCAGCAAGCTCATCTACGAGGACGATCTCTACCAGGAACTGCGCGCTCCGATCAAGCGTGTGGATGCGATTCTGGCGGACCTGCAGAGCGGCAAGGGCAGCGCCGGAAAGCTGCTGAAAGATCCGGCGCTCTACGATGAGGCGAAGGCATCGCTCACGGAAATCCGCACGCTGCTGGCCGATCTCAACGCCGGCAAGGGCACGGCGGGCAAGCTGCTCAAGGACGACAAGCTGCACCAGCGCCTGGATGAACTGGTGGCCAAGTTCAACGGCACGATCGACAAGATCAACTCCGGACAGGGCACGATCGGGCAGTTGCTGGTGAATCCGCAGCTGTACGAATCGCTCAACGGCGCGACGCGCGAATTCCAGTCACTCGCCAAGGACATGCGCGCCAATCCGAAGAAATTCCTGACGATCCGGTTGACGCTGTTTTGATCGCGCGCAAACAACTCGTTATCAATGCGGATGATTTCGGCTTCACCCCGGATGTGAACGCCGGCATAGTGGAAGCCAACCGGCACGGGATCCTCACGGCAACCACGCTGATGGCGAATGGCGAGGCGTTTGAGGATGCCGTGCGCCTGGCCGGGGAAAGCCCGTCGCTGGATATCGGCTGCCACCTGGTGCTAATTGGCGGCCACTCGCTGGTCACCGGGAAGGCCTTCCCGAAGAGCCTGCCGCAATTGCTGGCTGCGCTCGCGCGGGGCGAACTCCAACTCTACGAGGAACTGGCGGCGCAGGTGCAGCGCATCCTGGAAGCGGGCGTACGCCCGAGCCACCTGGATACGCACAAGCACACGCACCTGGCGCCGCCGGTGCTGGAAGCGGTGGCGCGCGTTTCCCGGGATTTCTCCATTCCCTGGGTGCGCCGGCCTTTCGATTTCCCGCTGGACCCGGGGCAGTATGGGATTCCACGCAGCAAGAACTGGACCAGCGCCGCGCTGCGGGTGATGCGGCGGCGCTTCCACAGCGTTCTCTCCGCCCACGGGTGCCGTACGACGGACCACTTCGCGGGTTTCCAGATCACGGGGCGATTCCACACGCGGGAACTGGTGGAACTGATGTCCGCGATCCCGCCGGGCAGCACGGAGCTGATGGTGCACCCGGGGCACTGCGGTCCGGCGCTGCGTGCGGCGCCGACGCGGCTCAAAGAGAGCCGTCAGGCGGAACTGGAAGCTCTGCTGGCGCCGGCGGTGCGCGACGCCATGGCCATCCACGGCGTCGAGCTGGTCACTTACGCAGGATTGAGCTCTCTGGATTGAGCTCTCTGGGTTGAGCTCTCTGGGTTGAGCTCTCTGGGTTGAGCTCTCTGGGTTGAGCTCTCTGGGTTGAGCTCTCTGGGTTGAGCTAGAGCGCCGCGGCGCCGGCTTCCGCCACCGCGTGATCCTGGACGCCGGAACCGCCGGAGACGCCGATCGCGCCGACCACTACGCCGTCTTTGGTCAGCGGAATGCCGCCGGCGAAGATCATGACGCGTCCGCGATTGGAGGCGTGGATCCCGAAGAACTGGTCTCCGGACTGGCTATTTTCGCCGAGGGCTTTGGTGGTGATGTCGAAGGCGCGGGAGGTCCAGGCCTTATTGATGGAAATATCTACACTTCCAATCCAGGCATTGTCCATGCGGACATGGGAGACGAGATTGCCCCCTGCGTCCACTACGGCGATGTTCATGGGTTGTCCAAGTTCCGCGGCTTTGAGTTCGGCGGCGGCAATGATGCGGCGTGCGTCTGCAAGTTTGATCATGTGTCCTCCTATTATTGGCCACGGCGGGGGGCGGGTACAATCGCGAAAATCGGGCGGTACAATCACGCCTGAAATTCCGAAATACTACGAAAATCTAGTACCCAAACTGGGGATTTTGGGCAACTTGTACTGGTACGTATTTCTCGAACCTTAGGAGGATTAGGACTTTAAATTCATTGCTTTAGGCGGCTGTTTACTTTAGTTTAGTATCACAGTCAAAGAATTGTTGTCGGTTGCCTGGAAAGTACGTGTCGGTCATGAAGAAATTTATCCTCTGCGCTCTCCTTTTTGCTTCGTTTGCCTCGGCGAACACCTTCTACTTCACCACCCCGATTAATTCCGTGAATCCCAGCGATTCGCAGGCGGTGGACGTGTTTGCGAGCATCACCACGCTGGACAACGGGACCATCTCGGTCACGCTCACGAACAATGAAGTCGATCCAAAGGCGGTTTCTCAGCTGGTCTCGGGTTTTCAGTTCAACCTGACCTCGGCGGCTCAGATTGTGAATAGCCAGACCCCGACGGCTGTCGGAACCCTCATTGATGCATCGGTTTGGAGCGCGACGCCGGTAGTCGACTTCGCCGACACGATCAACCACTGGAGATACACGACCACGGGAGCGACGAACACGGCG
>CAIRBY010000323.1 GCA_903876865.1 uncultured Acidobacteriia bacterium | reverse complement strand
GTGCCCAGAATGGCCACCAGCACGGAAAGGTATTCGCTGCTCCAGTGAATCCGCGGCACGAAGGTGGCGCGCAGCACCGCGGCCCAATCCGGATTCGCCAGAAACGCCGTGATCACATAGGCGAACAACACCAGCGTGAGCCACTTGAAGACCCGCGCAATGGTGCGGTAGGAAGACCAGAACAGAGCCGCCACAATCAGCCCCGCGAACACCGGTGTGAGCAGGCGCGGAGGCAGGCCCGTGACCATACCAGTGGCCTCCGCCATGCCGCCCAGGTCGGCGGCGATATTGATCACGTTGGCGACAATCAACAGCAGGCACGCGCCCCACAGAATCCAGCGCGAGTAGCGCCGCCGCACCACCGCGGCCAGTCCGCGCCCCGTCACCATGCCCAGGCGCGAACACATCAGTTGCACCGCCGCCATCATCGGGAAGCAGAAGAGCGCGGTCCACAGCAGACCGTAGCCGAAGGCGGCTCCGGTCACGGAGTAGGTGGCGATCCCCGAAGGGTCGTCATCCGCCGCTCCCGTAATCAGGCCGGGGCCCAGGTCGCCGAAAAACTCACCCAGCGGATTACGGCCTTCGCGATGCGCCGCCGTCACAGGAGAGGTCACTGGACCCTACCGGTGCAGTCGGGCAGCCGTTGTATGTTCCGGTACTATGCGGTGGAGCAGTCCATCGCTTCCACATCCACCGCGTCCGTCACATCGTGCACCGAGCGCGTGCCGTCCACGCGATGCACCACGCCCGGACCGTACCAGTTCAGCACCGGGCCCGTAAGTTCGTGATAGGACCGCAACCGCTGCCGGATCACCGATTCCTGATCGTCCGCGCGCACCATCAACGTGCCGCCATCCACATCGCAGATCCCCGGACGTACCGGCGGTTGGAAGTGCAGATTGTAGATGTGCCCGCACTCCGAGCACTGCCTGCGCGAGGTGAGCCGCTGCACCAGCGCCTCATCCGGCACATCCAGATAGATCACGCGCGGATCCATCAGCCCCTCTCGTCTGAGCAGCGACTCTAACTGCCGGGCCTGAGGCACCGTGCGCGGATACCCATCCAGCACGAATCCCTGGCGGCAATCCGGCTGGGTCAGGCGGCGAGCGACAATCTGGTTCGTCACCTCGTCACTGACCAGTTCGCCCTTGGTCAGGGCAGCGCAAACAATTTTGCCTAAATCCGTGCCGGCCTTGCACTCGGCCCGGAACATCTCGCCCGTGGAAATTGCGGGAATATGAAATCGCTCTGCCAAATGGGCAGCCTGCGTACCCTTGCCGCAACCTGGGGGCCCGAATACCAAATAGATCATAAAACCTCCACATTCGGGCCGGCATTATGAATGGATAAAAGGACCGTAAATCAGACACGCCAGTCCGAAATCAAAGACTACATACTCCCGACGCCAACGTCAATGGGTAGCCAAAGGAAAAATTCAACGATCTCGCACCCGCGCCCGATCAGCGTCGCGCGATTGATCCACAATCCGCCCGTCCGGACGCAGCGTCAGCGTGCGGTCGCGCCATTCCACCTTGTCCCCGAACAGCCCTCCCACCCACACCGCGAACCCGAACAGGTCGCGCAGCGGAATCAGCCAGCAATCGCGTAGCGTCTTGCGATCGTGCAGAATCCCCGTTCCCACCCACACGCCCGCGATCATCCGCAGCCCCAGCGCCGCCGCGCCCGCCCACCACTGCCCTGCCGCCAGCGCCACGATGCCCCACAGCGTCGCGTGCGTCACCACGTAACCGTAGTAGCCGCTCGCGCGCGAAACGCGAATGGTGCGCGACCAGCGCAGTTGGTGCCGCCACGTGGAGCCCCACGATTCGCCCCCCAGGTCCGTCTCCACCACCACCGGCGCAAACACGATGCGCGATCCCAGCTCCGAAATCCGCTTCCCCAGTTGATAATCGTCCGCCACGTAATTCGCGATCGCCTCGAAGCCGCCAATCTGCTTCAGCGCCGCCGCGCGGAACACCATCGTCGAACCCAGCGCGAACTCTGCCACGTTCAGCAGCCGCGCCACCAGCACGCTCGGCGCAAACTCCGTCGCAATCCCCAGCGCCTCGAAGCGCGCCGCCCACGAATCCGCCGCCGCGCGGTAAAGGCACGTCACCATCCCGATCGAAGCGTCTTCCAGCGGCGCCGTGACCGCGCGGAAATAGCCCGGCTCCACCACGATGTCGCTATCGTTCACCAGCAGCACTTCGTAGCGCGCCCGCTTCGCCAGTTCCAGCATCACGCCCACCTTGCGGTTGGGAGCCTCCGTCGGCGCAATCACGATCTCGATCCGCCGCTCGGGAAACTCGCGCTGCAGTTGCCGGATGTCTCCGAGCGCCGGGTCCTCGGGATTGCTCACGCCGAATAACAGTTCGAACTCCGCGTACTCCTGCATCGCGTGCGACCGGATCGCCGCGTAGAAGCGCGGGTCGCGCCCGTGCACCGGCTTCAGCACCGAAAGCGGCGGCGCCGCGCCTGCCGTACCCTGCCCCGCCGTACCCTGCCCCGCCGTACCCTGCCCCGCAGTCCCTCTCCATGTGGCCGCCGCCAGAATCGCGAGGCAGTAGTATGCCGCCGCCAGCACCGCCGGAATGGCCAGCCAGATCACAGGGAAACCAGCATCACCCCGCAGACCACCAGCGCCGCGCCAATCCAGCGCAGCCCGTTGACCTGCTCGTGAAGGAAATATTTCGCCAGCACCGTCTCCATCACATACGTGACTGCCGATACCGGAACCGCGAAGCTGAGATCTGTCACCGAGAGCAGCTTCAGAAATGCAAAGAACGAAATCGCCATCGCCCCGATCGAACCGATGACGAAGCGGTTGCGCGCCAGCACCGCGAGCGCCCGCCCGATCGCCCCGGGACGAAAATCGCGAATCTCGCCGTGCCTGCGCATGCCCTTGGCCTGCAGCACTTCGCCCACCGTGGTCGCGCCCACCATCAGCCCCACAATCGCCCACTTCATGACTGCGCCGCCTTAGGTGGAGCAGGATGGGAATGCGCGTGCGTCGAGGGAGCCGTGCCGAAACTCACCAGCGCCACTCCCGCCATGATCAACAGGATCCCCGCCCAGCGATGCCCGCTGATGTTCTCGTTCAGCAGCACCTTCCCGATCAGCGCCACCAGCACGTAGCCGATGCTCGTCACCGGCAGCACATAGCTCAGATCCGCCCAGCTCAATAGCGCCATCCGCGACATCTGCCACAACACCAGCAGCGCCACGCCCAGCGTGACCCACGGGTGGAACAGCATCCCTATGTAATCGAGCGGAGAGACCAGGCTCGCCGATTCCGGCATGCCCCGCTTCAGAAAGAAATCGCCAAACGCGTTAGAGAGCACCACGATCGCCGTGAAGATCCACGTCTTCAGGCGCAGGCGTGCGGCTTCGGAACTCATGCGCCCGCGCTAGTCGCCCGAATTCGCGGGCAGCGCCGCCGGCTTCGCAGCCTTCTGTTCGGCCACGAATTTCTTGCGCTTGCTGCGCAGCGCCATGTATTCCTTGGCTTCCTTCGTCAACCGGCGCCGCTCTTCGGAATTGAAGATCGCCTTGCGCACGATCCGCCACACCACCCGCGGACGGAAGAAGTATTCGCCGTAGAAGCGCTCCACCCAATCCACCAGTTCGCCACGGTCCAGCCCCGGATACACTACGTTCGGCAGCTGATGCCCGGTGTCGTCCGTCATCGAATCGATCGTGATCAGCCCGTTCTTCTTCACGTAATCGTAGAATTCCGTGCCCGGATACGGATGCGCGATCGAAACCTGAATCGTGTCGTTGTCCAGCCGCTTGGCGAAATCGATCGTCTTGCGGATGCTCTCGCGCGTCTCCCCCGGCAGCCCGATAATGAAGTCGCCGTGGATCTTCAAGTCCAGCTTCTTGCAGTTGGCCGTGAAGCGCTCCGCCATATCCACCGTGGCGCCCTTCTTGATGTTCTTCAGAATCTGCTGGTCGCCCGATTCATAGCCCACAATCAGCAGCCGGCAGCCCGCTTCCTTCATCGCCTTCAGCGTCTCGTAATCCGTGGTGACGCGCGACGTGCAGCTCCACGTGAAATTCAGCGGCTTCAGTTTCTTGCACAGCTCGATCGTGCGGTCCTTGCGGTAGTTGAAGGTATCGTCGTCGAAGAAGATCTCCTTCATCTGCGGGAACTGTTCCAGCGCGTACCGCACTTCGTTCGCCACATCGTCCGCCGAACGCAGTCTCCAGCGGTGGCCGGAGTGCGTCTGCGGCCACAGGCAGAACGTGCACAGCGCCGGGCAGCCGCGCGACGTGTAGAGCGAAACAAACGGGTTCAACAGGAACGGCACGTTGTAGCGCGTGATGTCCAGATCGCGCTTGTAGACCTTCGTCACCCACGGCAGCGAATCCAGATCTTCGATCGCCGGACCCTCCGGATTGTTGATGATGTGCCCGTTCTTGCGGAAGCTCACGCCCGGCAGCTCTTCGAGCGGCTTGCCCTTGGCGTAATCCACAATCTGATGGTCGAATTCCCGGCGCACCACGAAATCGATCGCCTTCGTTCCCAGCAGCGTCTTGTCCGGTTCCGTCGTCACCGGCGGTCCCACGAACGCCACCTTCAGCTTGGGATTTACGTCCTTCATCATCTGCGCCATCTTCACGTCCACGTGAAAACCGGGCGTCGATGTGTAGAGCACCAGCAGTTCGTAATCCTTGCCGATCTCCACCGTCTGTTCGATCGAAATCTTGTGCGGCGGCGCGTCCAGCACCCGGCTGTCCGGCAGCATCCCGGCCGGGTAGCAGAGCCACACCGGGTACCAGTAAGATTCAATCTCGCGCGAGGCCGGCCAGCGGGAGCTGGCGCCTCCATCGAATCCTTCAAATGACGGCGGGTTTAGAAACAGTGTTCTCATGCATTCTCCCGTGGCGAAACTGCCACGTTATTGGCCATCGGCTTCGCCAGCCGTGACCCGCTTCGACGCGTCGATCGAAAAATTGCTGAAGTCGATGGTCAGTTCGGCCTTACCCACGAACCGCACATCGGCCACGCTCTGCACCTGGCGTGGCACCGAAATTCCATCGCGGATTTCGTACTTGCGCACGAACGCCACTTTCTTCAGGAAGATCGATGGATTCTTCACCAGATAGCCCGATTCCTGTACCTTGAGGTACGTCCGCGCGTCGATGCGGATCTCCCCCTTGAACAGGCCCTCGCGCTTCTGCCGCGGAGTCACTTCGAAAACATGCACGTCCTGCCCGGCTGCCCGGACGACTCCCTTGTACTTGAACTTGTAGTTATCCGGCGTCACCGCCACCGAGGGCGATTGCTGCTTCTGCAACTCGACTTCCGCGTTCAGGTACCGCGAAATGATCTCTTTGTTGACGATCCCGTCGCCTTCGAAGTGCGCCTTCTCGTATTTGATCAGCCCCAGCGGCGAAATGTGCCGCAGCGCGTGCAGCTTGCCGTGCTTCTGCAGCTTCGGCAGCGAGGCGTCGATCTCCACGTCCATCGAGGAGCTCTGCATCGTCAGATCCTGCACCCGCGTCGCCGTCAAAAAATTCGCGACGATCAGATCCGAAGCAGGTGCTGACGGTTCAGCCCCTCCCCTCGAAGAGAGGATCCCCAGACACGCGATGAGACAGGCAATGACGGACCACGAATAAACACGAATCTTCAAAGATTGTCCCCGAAAGCAGCGTTAGATACTGAAGCTCTAAGTGTAGCAAATAGGCCCGCATCGCGGCTATGTCGCGGCCGGTCTCTGGTGGATCCCGCATGGTAGATCCCGCACCCACACCCACCCGCGCCCGGTGCTACCCTCAACTCATGCCTCCGTACGAACTTCCCCAGGGCCGCCGCCCTCCGGTGCTGCGCATCACCCTCATCGTTCTCGCGGTGCTCCTGCTCTTCGGCCTGCGCTCCTTCGCCGGCTACGCCATCGAAATCGAATGGTGGAAGGAATTGGGCCAGCTCAATACCTGGTTCAGCATGCTCTACTACGGCATCGCACCCGTTGCAGCGGCCACCCTGCTCGCCTTCGTCGCGCTCTGGGTCTCCCACGCCCGTGCCCTCAAATTCGCCGGCACCCGCCTCGGCGAACATCCCGTCTATTCCCGCCTCTCCACCCTCGCCCTGCTCGGCGTCGCCTGGTTCGTCGCCTCCGCCTTCATCGATACCTGGACCGTCGTCCGCTTCGCCGGCTCCCGCGGCTTGCCTCCCGCCGCCACCGCCTGGCACGACAGCGTCTTCCAGCAGCCCCTCTCGTTCTATCTCTTCGACCTGCCCTTCTACTCCCTCCTGCGCGAGTACCTGCTCGGCGTCATCATCGTCTGCATTCTGCTCTATTGGCTGGCCGCGCGCGCCTGGCAACTCCGCTTTAAGCTCCCCGAACTGCGCGATTCCCGCGAACTAGACCCCAGCTTCCTCAAACTCGAAGGCGGCCTTGAATCGCGCTTCCTGCGCGGCGCCGGCGTCGTCCTCCTCTTCGCCTTCGCCCTCAAGTTCTTCCTCGGCCGCTATGAAATGGTCTACAACCAGCACGGCAGCTTCCTCGTCGGCGTGGATTACGTGGATCAGAACATCGGCCTCCCCCTGCAATGGCTCGTCATCGTCGCCTGCCTCCTCGCCGCCCTCTTCGTCGGCCTCGGACGCTGGCGCCTCGCCGCCTTCATGGCGATTTCGCTCGTCATCAACTTCGCCGTCCCCGGCCTCGTCAGCGCCCTCTACGTGCGCCCCAACGAAATCTCCCTCCAGCGCCCCTACATCCAGACCCACATCCACGCCACCCGCTCCGCCTTCGATCTGGAAAAGAACGTCCAGGAAATCGAATTCAAGGCCCACCCCGAAGCCCCCATCGATTCCGCCGCCCACAAGCAGACCCTCGATAACGTGCGCCTCTGGGATTCCCACGCCTTCCACGACACCGTCACCCAGATCCAGGCCCTGCGCCCCTACTACGTCTTCAAAGATGCCGACGTCGATCGCTACACCATCGATGGCCAGCTCCGCCAGGTGCTCTTATCCCCGCGCGAACTGGACCTCAGCCAGCTCCCCGCGGCGCGCGCCAATTGGATCAACCCCGCCTTCATCTACACCCACGGCTACGGCATGGTCCTCGCCCCCGTCAGCCAGATCACCCCCGATGGCCTGCCCGTGCTGCTCGTCCAGAACGCGCCGCCCGAAGTCAAAACCAAATCGCTCCAGCTCACCCGCCCCGAACTCTACTACGGCGAACTCGCCCATGAGCCCGTCTTCGTCCACACCGCGCGCGAAGAGTTCAACTACCCGAGCGGCGAGAATAACGTCTCCTCCCGCTACGAAGGCAAAGGCGGCTTCCCCATCTCCAGCTTCGGCATGCGCCTCGCCGCCGCCATCAACGAAGGCGAGCCCAACATCCTCCTCACCAGCTATCTCAAAGACAACAGCCGCATGATGATTCACCGCAAGGTGACAGACCGTCTCAATCAGCTCGCCGGCTTCCTCTCCTGGGATCCAGACCCCTATCTCGTCATCACCGATGCCGGCCGCCTCGTCTGGATGATCGATGGCTACACCACCTCCACCGCCCACCCCTACGCCCACAGCGTCGAAGTCCCCGATATGGGCCGCATGAACTACATCCGCAACGCCGTCAAAGCCACCATCGATGCCTACGATGGCGAGACCCACCTCTACGTCTTCGCGCCCGACGATCCCATCATCGCCGCCTACCAGCGCCTCTTCCCCTCCCTCTTCCGCGCCTCCTCGGAGATGCCCGCCGACCTGCGCCGCCACGCCCGCTATCCCGAAACCCTCTTCCGCGTGCAGGCCGAAATCTACCGCACCTACCACATGCTCGATCCCCAGTCTTTCTACAACAAGGAAGATCTCTGGGATCTCGCGCGCCACACCACCGCCCAGAACGGCGGCGCCGAACCCGTCACACCCACCTACGTCGTGGCCACCCTGCCCGGCCAGGAGAAGGCCGAATTCCTGCTCATCATCCCCTTCACCCCGCGCAATAAAGACAACCTCATCGGGCTCATGGCCGCCCGCTGCGATGGCGCCCACCTCGGCGAGATGCAGGTCTTGCAACTCTCCAAACAGGAACTCATCTTCGGCCCCATGCAGATCGGCGCGCGCATCAATCAGGATCAGAATATTTCCAAGGACCTCACTCTCTGGAACCAGCAGGGCTCGCAGGTCCTGCGCGGACAGATGCTCGTGCTCCCCGTCGGCGATACCTTCCTCTACGTGGACCCCATCTACATCCAGGCCACCGAAGCCCGCATGCCGCAGTTGAAGAAGGTCGTGCTCGCCGTCGGCAACCGCCTCATCTATGCCGATACCTACGAGCAGGCGCTCGCCCAACTCACCGTCGGCGCGCAGCAGTTGATCACTCAGGCCACCAAGCCCTCGACCGCGTCACAGCCCGGCGCACCCTCGCCCAATAACGACGCGCGCCTCTCCCAGGTCCGCGACCACCTCCGCCGCTACCGCGAACTCGCCGCACAAGGCAAGTGGAGCGACGCCGGCAAGGAACTCGAAGCCATCGAAGCCGCAGTAAAACAGTAGTGGAAAGTAGTAGCGGCGACTATTCCCGCGCGCGCGTCTGCACCAGTCGCGCGCGCAGCAGCTCAGGCAACCCCGCCTCGATCTCAGCCGTGATCAGTCCGGCCTCATCGAGGTCCTTGAGATGGGTCTCGTCCTTCGACCGAAAGCTCGTCAGCTTCATCCGCACCAGATCCGCGAGCGGAATCAAGCGGACCCCTTGCACCGTCCGGCACGGCCCGATCGGTGGAGCAGCCTCGGGATACTCAGCCTTCACCTTTTCACCCGTGAAGATCAGGTGTACCGCCCGCCGCGCCGAGGGCGCACCCGCTTGCACCAGCATGTCCACACCCTCGACGTGCCGGTATTCCAACCCAAACGGCTCCACCGCGCCAGAAATCCGCTCCAGATCCTCCCGCCTCACCGTAATATCGATATCCCGCGTGAGCCGCCCGGCATCCGGCTCCGCCTCTTCCACATAGAGATAGACTGCGAGTCCGCCAATCACACGGTATTCGAGCCCGGCGGCGGCGAACGCCGTTTCTATCCGTCCGGCCAGATCAAAGAGCTGTTCCACGCGTTTCTCGAAAAATGTATTGACTAAAATTGCCACGGCGTCCCTGGTGAAATTATCGCATTCACGCCGCCCTCCCACTAGCCCTATCGAGTAACCATCCCGTGCGCCGATTCGTCCTGTAGGTTACTCTTTCTCTATCCCTATGTCTCAAAATACGCAAGCGGCTCCGGCCGACGCCACGCGCTACCTGCCCCTGCTGCTCGTCCTCTTCGCCGGCAGCGGCTGCTCCGCGCTG
>CAIRBY010000322.1 GCA_903876865.1 uncultured Acidobacteriia bacterium | reverse complement strand
TCCAACTTCCGGATCAAGCCGGCCAGCCGCTGAAAACCTCCAGCCCCGAGGTGTGGCAGGAACTGGAGGCGCTGCTGGCGAGAGACGTGCCGCATGCTGCCGGCGGGACGATGCCGATCATGGCAATGGCCATCGATACCGGTTTCCGGCCGCAGATGGTTTACGACTTCGCCGCGAAGCATCCGCAACCGGCACACGGGCCAGCGGGCGACCAGATCGTGGCGCCGCGGACGGTGATCCCGACGAAGGGTACCGATCACGCCTTCAAACTGATCGCGACGGTCTCGGGGACCGACGCCGCGCGCAAGCGCCAGGGCATTCGAATCTGGAGCATCGGGACCCACTGTGCGAAGCAGGAGTTCTACGACTGGCTGCGCCTGGAATTGCCCACCGATCCTGACGAGGCGTTCCCGGCCGGCTACCAGCATTACGCCTATGGCGATCCGGACTTTTATAAGGGGCTGTGTTCGGAAGCGCGGGTGGTGCGTGCGCTGACGGGAAAGGTGGAGTGGGTGAAGGATCCCGCCGTGCGAAACGAACCTCTGGATCTGGCGGTACTGTGCCGGGCCAGTGCGACGGTCTGCGGGATCGATCGGTTTACGGAAGACGAATGGGCCGCCCTCGAGGGGAAGTTGGAAGCGGCCCCAACGCGGCCGCACCGCAATGATGAGTATTGGGGCGAGCGCGGCGGCAGGGACTGGCTCAAATGATGACTGTCGCGGAGTTGGAATCGATGCGTGACGCACTGCAGCGCGCCATCTTCAGTGGAACGCGCCGTGTCCAATTCGCCGACCGCTCGGTGGAGTACCACAGCATCGACGATATGCGGAAAGCGCTCGCTGACCTCGACACCACGATTGCGGCGACGTCCGGGACGACGCCATCTTCGTTCAGCCTGGCGATGCACAGCAGAGATTAGATGAACGCTCTCGACAGGATGATCGGGTACTTCTCGCCAGAGCGGGCCTACCGCCGCGCGCGGTTCCGCTCGGCAGCGGAGATGTTCTCGTATGACGGGGCGAAGTCGGGCCGGCGCACGGATGGCTGGCACGCGGCCAGCGGGGATGCCAACACCGAGGTGGGTGCCTCTCTGATCAGCCTCCGCAACCGGTCGCGCGACCTGCTGCGGAATAATCCGTATGCCACCAAGGCCATCGCCGAGTTGGTCGGGAACACGGTGGGCACCGGCATCGTGCCGCAGGCGAAGACGGGGACGCCAGAACTGGACAAGATCATCGATGCCGAGTGGTGCTACTTCGCGGAGAACTGCGATCCGGGCGGCCAGTTGGATTTCTACGGCATGCAGGCGCTCATCGTGCGGACGACCGCCGAGAGCGGTGATGGCATCGTCCGGTTCCGGCCGCGGTTGCCGCAGGATAATTTCCGCGTGCCACTGCAGTTGCAGGTGCTGGAAGGGGACTTCCTGGACAGCTCCCGAACGATGGGGATTGCGAGCGGGCACATCGTGCAGGGCGTGCAGTTCAATCTCTTCGGGCAGCGGGAGGCTTACT
>CAIRBY010000321.1 GCA_903876865.1 uncultured Acidobacteriia bacterium | reverse complement strand
CGCGGCGTGGGCGAAGTTGAACTGATCCTGGCCGTGAATGTCGGCCAGATTCACATCCAGCAGGCGGTCCTGCGCCTTCATCTCGGCATAAAGAGGTGTGCCCGGGACCGGAGTGTAGAGCATGAACTGATGGAAATCGGTCTCGTGGGCAACCGCGTGTTCGATCTCCGCTTCGATGTTTTCGGGGGTGTGGTGCTCCAGGCCCACGATGGTGGAGCCGAGCAGTTTGATGCCGTGGCGGCGCAGCTCTTTCGTGAGGGAGAGGGTGTCATGGCCCTTCAGCTTGGCGTAGGAGGAGTGCGGCGATTCCAGCCCCATCCAGATCCAGGAGACGCCGAGTTCCACCAGTTCGCGCATGGTGTACTTGCTGATGGCGTTGGCGGAAGAGAAGACGTAGAGCGCCCAGGCCTTATCGTGCTGCTTCATGAGCGCCAGCAGTTCCATGGCGCGCTTGCGGTTGAGTAGGAAATTTTCGTCCATGACGAAGAAGGAGCGCACCTTCATGGTGGCTTCCATTTCGCTCATCACGTCGAAGACTTCCTGGCCGGTTTCGTAGAAGTTGAGGAACTTGCCCTTGCCGCCGAAGAATGCCGAGGTGGTGCAGAAGTTGCAGCCGAGCGGGCATCCCACGGAGGGGATGATGGTGGCGGCGATGCTGGATTCGGAGGTGGGCGATTTGATGCCCATGGCACGCGTATCGAACCCGGAAACGATGTGCGGGTGCTTGACCGGTGCGGCCGGGTTTTCCCCGAGGTAGCCGCGCATCCAGGCGATGCCATCGCCTTTGACGATGTGGTCGGCATCGATCATTTCTTCAATGCCCGGGATGGCGGCGACGTGTCCGCCCACCACGATGGCGGAGCGCGGCGAGAGGCTGCGTACGAGACGGCACATTTCTCGTACCTTGCCCACGTTGACGATGATCGAAGAGATGCCGACGATATCGTAATCGTTCTCCACCAGTTCGCGCGTGAAGGCGTCGCGGGTGGGGAAGTCCAGGACAGTGGAAGGGGCGGAGATGTTCTCCTGAATCATCATGATGCCCCACGAACGGTGGAACATGCGCAGGCTGAAGGCGCCTTGCGCGCGGGTCACCTGGTTGTGATACAACTCCATGGGGTTGATGCGGCGGCTGCCGAATTCATCATCCTGCGCGTAGGGTCCGAAAACGCTGCTGAGTAAGACGCGGGCATGGGTACCTTTGGGGTGGGGGGTCACGGCTTCAGAGTATCGTGGTTCCGGATAATCGGAGGTAATAGTAGTGTAATGTTTGTGTCGCGGGGTTTACGGCGTGTGGAAAGCGTGTCGTGTGATAGACTCAGGTTTCCGTTTTCCAAATCTGTAAAAATCTGTAGGGACGCAGAGGTTCACCGTTGAAACTTGCTGTAGTTGACTACCTGATTCTGGCAGTCTATTTCGGGTTCGTGCTGGGCATTGGCTGGCACCTTCGAAAGAAGATTTCGACCAGTGAAGATTTTCTGACCTCGGGCCATTCGGTGCCTGTTTGGATCACCAGTCTGGCGTTTCTGGCGGCGAATCTGGGCGCGCAGGAACTGGTGGGCATGAGCGGCAGCGGGGCCAAGTACGGCATCATGACCGCGCATTTCTATTGGGTGGGCGCGGTGCCGGCGATGATTTTCGTGGGTCTGTTCATGATGCCCTTCTATTGGGGCAGCCGCGCGCGCTCGGTACCGGAATACCTGAAGATGCGCTTCGACGAAAAGACCCGCGCGTTGAATGCGCTGGCCTTCGCCGGCATGACGATCTTCTCTTCCGGTATCTCGATGTACGCTCTCGGCCTGCTGCTGCGGCTGATTCTGGGCTGGAGCTTCACCACCAGCGTGTTGTGCTCGGCGGCGATTGTGCTGGCGTATACATTCCTGGGCGGGCTCACGAGCGCGATCTATAACGAGGTGCTGCAGTTCTTCCTGATTGTGATGGGCTTCTCTCCGCTGGCGATCATGGCGGTGATGAAGGCCGGCGGTTGGGGCGGGATGGCCTCGCGCCTGCAGACCATGACGCTGCCGGGCGGCATCAACGGCGACGTGATGACGCACAGTTGGAAATACATGGCGCACACGAATCAGAATCCCATGGGCATCGAGGTCTTCGGCCTGGTGGCGGGACTGGGGTTCGTGATGAGCTTTGGCTACTGGTGCACGGACTTCCTGGTGATTCAACGCGCGATGGCGGCAAATTCGATGTCGGCCTCGCGGCGCACTCCGGTGATCGCGGCGCTGCCCAAGATGATGATGCCGTTCATCGTGATCGTGCCCGGTATCGCGGCGCTGGCGCTTTCGAAGATGGCGGTCGGTTACGTCATGCCGATGAAGAACGGCGGACCGGATTACGATCAGGTGCTGACCACGCTGATGGCGCAATTCTATCCGGCCGGAATGTTAGGGGTCGGACTGACCGGCCTGATGGCGAGCTTCATGAGCGGCATGGCGGGCAACGTGACGGCGTTCAACACGGTGTTCACATATGACCTGTACCAGACGCACATTCGTCCGGGGCAGCCCGATAAACATTACCTTACGGTGGGACGCATCACGACCGTGGTCGGGGTGGCGCTTTCGATCGGCACCGCGTATCTGGCGCAGCAGTTCAACAGCATCAACGACATGCTGCAACTGGTGTTCAGCTTTGTGAACGCACCGCTCTTCGGCACCTTCCTGCTGGGAATGTTCTGGAAGCGGACCAGCGGACACGGCGCGTTCTTCGGCCTGCTGAGCGGGACCGCGGCGGCGGCGTTGACGCATGGCTTGACGACGGCGGAAGGCAAGGGCGGCTGGATCGCCTCGGTGCATGAATTTCCTTCGTCCATGGCGCAGAATTTCTGGATTGCGATTCTCGCCTGGACCACCTGTTTCCTGGTCACGATCCTGGTCAGCCTGGTGACGAAGCCGCGTCCCGAAAGTGAATTGCGGGGCCTGGTTTACGGACTCACGGAATTGAAACACGACGAGGGTGTGAGCTGGTACAAACGTCCGGTGCCGCTGGCAATCGCAATTGCGGCTCTGGCCTTATTCTTGAATTTCTGGTTCGCCTGACATGCTGGATCTACGAGTGCCTACGGGCTATTTCTTCGCCATTGTCGGCCTGATTCTTCTGGCCGTGGGCGTTTTCGCGCCGGAACAACGGGCGGCGCTGAGCGATGCGAGCGTGAATCTGTATTGCGGAGGAGTAATGCTGGCGTTCGGCGCGTTCATGCTGACGCTGAGCCGGATCTCCAAGCAATGATCGCCGCCTTCAAACAGCGCTTCGGTCCGGCGCCGGAAGTGCGCGTCTTCCGGGCCCCCGGACGTGTGAACCTGATTGGGGAACACACCGATTACAACCTCGGCTTCGTGTTGCCGGTGGCGCTGGAACTGGCCACCTACATTGCCGCGGCGCCCTCCGGGGACGGCAAATTGCGGATCTACTCCGAGGATCGCGCCGAGGGTAGGGAATTCGACGCGGCGTCGCTCGGTTCGCTCGAGCGGAGCGGCCACTGGACCGATTACCCGGTGGGTGTCGCTCAGGAACTGGTGCGCGCCGGAATTGCAGTGGGCGGGACGAATCTGCTGATCCGCAGCACGGTGCCGGAAGGTTCCGGGCTGAGTTCATCGGCTGCGCTGGAGGTTTCGTCGGCGCTGGCGCTGCTGGGCGGGCGGCCGATCGAAAAGCTGGAACTGGCGAAGCTCTGCCAGCGGGCCGAGCGGAATTTCGTGGGCATGCCGTGCGGCATCATGGATCAGTACATCAGCGTGTTCGGGCGCGCGCATTCGGCGGTGGAGATCGATTGCCGCAGCCTGGGGCACCGGTTGGTCACTCTGCCGGAGAGCGTCACCTTTGTGGCCGTGAACAGCATGGTGAAGCACGCGCTTTCGGGTTCGGCCTATCACGACCGGGTGCGCGAGTGCGCGGCGGCAGTCACGGAATTGCAGAAGGCGTTTCCCACGGTGCAGAGCCTGCGCGATGCCACAGTGGAGCAACTGGACGCCGTCTCCGCGCAACTCGACCCGGTGGTGGCGAAGCGGGCGCGGCACGTGATCACGGAAGACGCTCGCGTGAATGGCTTCGTTTCGGCGAGCGCCGCTGGCGATGTGGCCGGGATGGGGCGCCTGATGGTGGAATCGCATCGCAGCCTGCAGCACGATTACGAGGTAAGCTGCGCGGAGTTGGATCTGCTGGTGGACGCCGCGCTGCAAATCGAGGGTGTCCACGGTTCGCGCATGACAGGCGGCGGCTTCGGCGGGTGTACGGTCACGCTGGTGGAACGTAGTGCGGCGCCGGCCTTTGCCACCGCGATTGTCCAGGAATACTCCCGGGCAATGGGGATTACGCCGCGGGTGTATGTCTGCGATCCGGCGGATGGCGCGGGTGAAGTGAAGAAACTTGAGACGATTCCCTCCGCCGAGTGACTAGTTAGCAAATACCTAGAGAGTGTCCTCATGGCAGGGCGATTCTGTAATGGTCCGGATTGCCCTTGCCATGGGACCTAAGCCTTTCGTTCCAATCACTACCTCCACCGTAGGCACAATCCGTGCCGGATTCGTCGCCGCGGGCGGCCTCGCGATACACTCGATACAGACATGCGCCGCTGGATCAATCCTGCCAATCTACTTACGCTCACCCGGCTGGTGCTGACGCCGTACATCGTCGGCGCGATTCTGGGCGGGCGGGACTTGCGCGCGCTGGAACTCTTCTTCCTGGCGGCGGTGACGGATGGCTTGGACGGGGCGGTAGCGCGCGGGTTCGGCATGAGTTCGCAGGTGGGGGCGTACCTGGACCCGATCGCGGATAAATTCCTAATGAGCGGCATCTTTCTCGCGCTGGGCGCCACGGGCAGTGTGCCCTGGTGGGTGGTGGCGATCGTTTTCGGGCGCGACATCTACATCCTGCTGGCCGTGATCGGCATTCTATCCCTAACAAAAATAAGAACATTTCCTCCCAGCCGGTGGGGAAAGATCTCCACCTTCGTACAGATCGCCACGGCGCTCTCTTTCATCACGGCCAGGATTCTGCCCGGCGCGTTTCTGAGCGCGGTGACTGGCGCGATGCTGTGGCTTTGCGTGAGTTTTACAGTTTGGAGTGGTATCCACTATACGTTGGCTGGGGTGCGAGTGTTACGATCAGATTGACGGAGTCTTTTCCCGGGAGTAGTCTAAAATTAGTTGGGTAGAACCTTCCACCGGCATAAAGCCAGTGGGTACAGAGCCAGTGGGTGAAGAGCCAGTACGTAAAGAGAAGTGAAGCAGCCATGACACGCTACCTTCCAGTCCGGCATTATCAGTGGTTCGGGATGAGCGCGCTCATTTTGGCGGTTTTAAGTGGCTGGTTGGGCACGCAGTTGCACGCGGCGTTTGTTCCCGCGGTGCTGTTCGTGCTTGCGGCCGGGTTGCTGTTCTTCCTGGCGTTTCGTCCGGCGATTGAGATTCACGAAGGGTACGTCGCCATTGGCAGCAGGATCATCCCCTGGATGGATATCCGCCGCCTGGACCGCACCGGTTGGATTTCCCCGCTGATCATCCGGGTCACGCTCTTCGACGATTCGCGCTTCCTGCTGGTGTATCCCGGCGACCTGGATAGCTGCAACAGCCTTTTGCGAAACCTGCGCCGGCTTTCCCGCGATGCTCTCATCGACGGAATTCCCTACCGGCAGTACTGGGGCGAGGTGTTGAGCCCCGCCGCCGAGCGCAAAGAGGCTCCCTTGCCGCGCTACCGCATTCTGCGTGCGGAAGACGAGGCGGAAGTCGAGCGCCTCTATCAGCGGCTGAAGACGGTCGGGAATCTCGACCAGAAGAACTCCACGGACGAGAAGTAGTTCGTGGTTCTTCGGCGCCTCCTTCGTATCACCATTTTCATCGCGGCGTTGGCCCTGGCCTGTTTTGTCACGCGCAATCTCTGGCTGGCGGGCATGGGCTGGGCGCTGGTGCACAATGACGGTCCGGCGAAGGCGGAACTTGCCGTTGTCCTGGCTGGGGATTACACCGGAGAGCGGTTGCGGACCGCTGCGGAGTTGGTGCGGCAGGGATACGTGCCGCGTGTCCTGGTGAGCGGACCTCCCGGTTTTTACGGCGTCAACGAGGCCGATGCGGCGATCCGCTTTGCGGTGGCCAACGGGTACCCGGCGGAGTGGTTCCTGGCGATGCGGCATCGCGGTTTTTCCACGCGCGAGGAAGTGGCGGCGCTGATGGGCTACCTGAAGGCGCAGCAGGTTCATCGCATACTGCTGGTCACGAGCGATTTCCATACGGCGCGGTCCCGGCGTCTGTTCCTGGCGGAGGCGCGGCGCGAGGGCGGTGGACCCGATGTCCGGGTGGTGGCCGCACCCGACTATTCATTCGCATCCGGCCAGTGGTGGCACACGCGCGAGGGCCAGAAGACGGTTTTTCTGGAGTGGACCAAGACCGTGACGGGGGCCTTCGGAATCTGATCATGTGGGAGGCGCTGGCACCGGTCCGGAAATACTTGTGGCGGTATCGCCGCGGAATGCTCGCCGGCGGTGTGTGCCTGGTCTGTAAAGACGTGGCGCAGGCGCTGCAACCGCTCATGATCCGCGGCGCGGTGGATGCGTTCCGCCTGCCCGCCGGTTCGGCCGGCAGCGTGTTCGTCCGCTTCGCCGCTTACCTGGTGGGGCTGGCGATTCTCAAGGGCATCTTCCAATACGGTATGCGCGTAATTCTGATCGGTGTCTCGCGCGACATCGAATTCGATCTACGCAACGATCTCTTCGCGCACCTGATCCGCCTCTCGCCCGGCTACTATGCGCGCACGCGCACGGGCGACATCATGGCGCGCGCCACCAACGATCTCAACGCAGTCCGCATGATGCTGGGGCCGGGGGTGATGTACTGGTTTGAGACCAGCCTCACGTTCGTACTGGCGATTGCGATCATGATGCGGGTGGATTGGCGCCTGGCCGCGTGCGCGGTGCTGCCGGCTCCCGCGGTGAGCATCGCGGTGATCTTCTTCGGGCGGCTGATCCACGCGCGCTTCGAGAAGATTCAGGCGATGTTCAGCGACATCAGCAGCCGCGTGCAGGAGAATCTGGCCGGCGTTCGCATGATCCGCGCGTTCGTGCAGGAAGAGGCCGAGATGCGCCGGTTCGCGGATCTCAACCACGAGTACATCGCGCAGAATGTCCGCCTGGTAAGGTTGCAGGGCCTCTTCCAACCGCTGCTCGAAGCGCTGATCGGGATGACCTTCCTGGTGGTGCTGTGGGTGGGCGGCCGGCAGGTGATCGCGGGGCGGATCAGCGTGGGCAGCTTCGTCATGTTCAACACGTACATGGGCATGCTGGTGTGGCCCATGATCGCGCTCGGGTGGGTGGTCAACCTGATGCAGCGGGGCAGCGCCTCGCTGATGCGCATCAACGAGATTCTGCAGGAGCAGCTGGATATCGCGGCGCCGGCGGATGCCGTGGTGTTGGAAGCAGTGCGAGGCGAACTGGAGTATCGCGGGGTCACGGTGAATTACGGGAGCGGGGATGCGCTGGCGGGAATCGATCTGCGGATTGCGGCCGGCACCACGCTCGCCGTGGTGGGCCATACGGGCAGCGGCAAGAGCACGCTGGTGAATCTGGCGCCGCGGTTGTTCGACCCCACCGCCGGGAGCGTCCTGTTGGATGGTGTGGATGTGCGCCGCCTGGACCCAGCCGAGGTGCGGCGGCATATTGGCTTCGTTCCCCAGGAGACGTTTCTGTTCAGCGCTACGATTGCGGAGAATATTGCGTTTGGCGTGGACGGGGCGACAGAGGACGAGATCCGGCGCGCGGCGGAGATGGCGGGGCTTGCGGCCGATATCGAGGGCTTCCCCAAGGGCTACGAGACGCTGGTGGGCGAGCGCGGCATCACGCTCTCCGGCGGGCAGAAGCAGCGTACCGCGATTGCGCGGGCTCTGTTGCGCGATCCGCGCATTCTGATTCTGGACGACGCGCTTTCGGCGGTG
>CAIRBY010000320.1 GCA_903876865.1 uncultured Acidobacteriia bacterium | reverse complement strand
GCGGCTTGGCGTGAGATGCGGTTCGGGGTGGAAGAATTGGCACGCAAAGGCGCGGAGACGCAAAGAAAGGCAAAAGCAATCGGCGTGTTCTTGGCGGCTATGCGGCTAGGTTTTTAGTTCGGCGACGACTTCGGCGGCGATTTCGCGGGCGCGGGTGAGTTCGCCGGGGGCGAGGCTGATGGCGCCGACGCGGGCGTGGCCGCCGCCGCCGTAGCGTTCGCAGATGGTGGCGAGGTTGTGCTTGGGTTCGGTGGGGGTCCAGGGGTTGGAGCCAATGGAGATTTTGGTTCGGAAACTGGAGGGGCTCACCGAGACGGTATAGACGGAATCCGGGAAGAGGTAATAGGGGATGAACTTGTTATAGCCTTCGACTTCATGGCCGGCGAGATCGAAGAAGACTACGCCATCGTCGAGGTGGGCGCGGCTGGCGATGAGGTCGATGTTCTGGAGGTGACGCTGGTAGAGGGGCGCGTAGAGCTGTTGGATTTCGGGTTCGGCGATGATCTCCGAGAGCTGGCGGCGCTGCATCCAACCGATGATTTTGTGGACGATGCCGCTGCCTTTGGCGGCTTCGATGACGAGGGTGAGCTTCATGGCGGGGGCGCCGAGCTCGACGGCGGTCTTGGCGTCGGAATACTGGGCGCCATCGATGATGAGGGACCAGTGGACGAGGTCGTCGAGATCGGGGGCGTGGAAGCCGAAGCGTTCGGCTGCTACTTTGCAGATGAAGGCGGTGCAGGATTTGAAGCCGGGATCGTAGAGTTTGCGCCCGCTGGTATCGGCGCGGAAATGCTCCTGATCGGCTGCGTTGAGGAAGGCGCTCTGGTGGTGATCGAACCACCAGGTGAGGCGGGGGTCGCTGGAGTACTTGAAATCGACGATGGCGTTTTCATCGCCATCGAAGAGCCCGGGGTCGAAGAGTTGCGAGGCTTTGTGGGCCATCCCGGTATAGCGGAATTCGGCATCCGGGTGGATGGCGCCCGCGATGAATCGGCTGAAGTAAGCAGCGGAGGCTGCCCCGTCAAAACAGTGGTCGTGGTAGAGAACGCGTTCAAGCATGAAAGATCCGGCTGCGGAAAACCTTTCAGCTTGCCTGATTGGGAGAAAAAATGCAACTGTATACCATGCGAAGCATCCCCAGCTGGGACCAATACTACCTGGATATCTGCAAAGTGGTGGCTGCGCGGAGCAAGGATCCGAACACGCAGATCGGGTGCGTGATCATTGGGCCGAACCACGAAATCCGCTCGACGGGATACAACTCATTTCCGCGCGGAATTCGCGACGACGTGCCGGAACGGCTGGTGCGTCCGACGAAGTATTTGTGGATCGAGCATGCGGAGCGGAACGCGATCTGCAACGCGGCGCGGATGGGGACAGCGACAGAGGGGTGCACGATTTACGTGGACATCATGCCGTGCATGGATTGCGCGAGGGCGGTGGTGCAGGCGGGGATTGTGCAGGTGGTGATCAGCGCGGAGCGGATGGGGCAATACAGCAGCGCGTATTACGACGAGCATTTCGGGATGGTGGAAGTGCTGTTCCGCGAGGCGGAAGTGGTGGTACGGCGCGTCTAACTAACGCGGCACAGAGGCGGCGGAAGAAACGCGGTCAGCCGGCTTTGGAATCCGCACGGACCGATTGGGAGTGGTCATCCGTGTGGTCGTGCTTGAGTTGGGTGACCTTGGGCTCGTAGTGATAAAAGCGACGCCTGCAACCGCGGCAGCGGTAGGGAGTGCGGTGGAAACTGAGCATCAGTGCGTCCAGAATTCCACCCCGGAGCGAACGCCGGACGTCCGGCCCGCCGCAACTGGGGCAGCGAATTTTTTCGTCTGTGTTCACTTCAATACCTTTTACGCCAGAGTACCACCGAACGGCAGGTACTGGTGGACTGGGTTCAGAGACCGGGCTCTCAGGACACGGCCAGTTTTTCGAGATCGGCGGGTTCGGAATAACGGAAGCCGGCGAGTGAGGGATCGATATTGCGCAGCAGTCCGGTGAGGACGCTGCCGGTACCGACCTCGAGATAGCGGGTGACACCGAGCGAGGCGAGGAGGCGGATGGACTCGACCCAGCGGACGGGGTTGGGGACCTGGTGGAAGAGACCTTCCCGGGCATCGGCGCCGAGGCGGATCTCAAGGGCCTGCCAGTTGTTGACGAGGGGGACGGCGAGATCGCGGAATTGGGCGGCATCGAGATCGGCGCGGAGGCGTTCCTGAGCGGGGGTCATGAGGGCGCAGTGGAAGGGGGCGCTGACGGGGAGGATGACGGCCTTCCGGGCACCGGCGGCTTTGGCGAGATCGGCGGCGCGCTGCACGGCGGCGGTGTGTCCGGCGATGACGACCTGGTCGGGGGAGTTGAGATTGGCGGCGCTGACGATTTCGCCCTGGGCGGCTTCGGCGAGGATGGCATCGAGTTTGCCCTCGGGGAGTTTGAGGAGGGCGGCCATGGAGCCGAGTCCGGCGGGAACGGCCTGCTGCATGTACTGGCCGCGGTTGCGGACGAGGCGGACGGCGTCGGCAAAGTCGAGGGATCCGGCGGCGACGAGGGCGGAGTATTCGCCGAGGCTGTGGCCGGCGACGTAATCGGGGGTAAAGCCGGCTTCGGTGAGGACGGCGAAGGCGGCGGTGGAGACGGTGAGGAGTGCGGGCTGGGTGAACTCGGTGAGTTTGAGCTGGTCTTCGGGGCCTTCGAAGCAGAGGCGGGAGAGGGAGTAGCCGAGAGCGTCATCGGCGGCTTCGAAGACGTGGCGCGCGGCGGCGTGCGAATCGAAGAGGGCCTTGCCCATGCCTACGGCCTGGGAACCCTGGCCAGGGAAGAGGAATGCGGTTTTGGGTGTCAAAGCAAATTATAGCGGGATGCGGGGCGGCGTGGCATCACGAAGCAGGCGGGAGACAAGCAGGCGGGACCGGGGGTCCCGCGCAGACGAGGGCGTCCGCCCCACTGGAGGGGGCGAGGCGCGCTGATAGGCGGAAGCAGCGGGGCACGCAAAGGCGGGGGGACGCAAAGAAAGTCAAAGACATGGGCGGGGTTCTTGGCGGGCTTGGCGGCTTGGCGTAGGATGTGCGGTTCGGGGCAGAAGAATTGGGGCACGCAAAGGCGCGGAGACGCAAAGAAAGTCAAAGACATGGGCGGGGTTCTTGGCGGCTTTGCGGCTTGGCGTGGGATGTGCGGT
>CAIRBY010000319.1 GCA_903876865.1 uncultured Acidobacteriia bacterium | reverse complement strand
GCCCGCCGGATCGTAATGATCCACCGGCGTCACCGCCACGTCGAGAATTGACTTATCGGCAATCTCTTTCACCTCGGCGTGCGACATCAGGCCCATCGTCCACGCCGTATCGTCATACGTGGTCAATGACGCGTCGGGATAGTCCTGCTTCTCCAGCAGAATCTTCGCCAGACGCCCGTAGGGCTGATTGCGCTTCACCACCAGCGAACCCGCCGGGTAAGTCGCGTTGCCCACTTTGATCTCCGAAGTCGCCTTGCCCACTTCGATTCCCTGCGTGCGCAGAATGTTCACTACGAACGCCACCCGCGTCAAGTCCTTCTGATTGGCCGGGAACACGTAGCCATACGGCAGGTCCTTGGAACCGGAATCCACCGAATTGCGGCTCTTCTTGTAGAAGTTCTCGAGCACCGTCTTCGGGAACGCCGCCGTCAACTCGAGCGCGGAGAGCACACCCGTCTCAGAGTAGTTGGTGTTGTTGCGCATGCTCCACATCACGCTGCGTGGTGGAGGCAGCGGGCGGAACCAATCGCGCGCCGTCATCCCGCCGCCGCGTCCGCCGCCCGCGCCTGCCTCGGGTGTGGCTGCCGCTGCCCCGGCGCCACCGCCGCGCCGTCCGCCACCGCCCGCTCCTGCTGCTGCCGGAGCCGCTTCCGCCGTCGCCGTAGGCGCAGCCGCCGCTGGAGGAGCGCCTTCGCCACCCGGACCACCGCCGCCACCCAGGTTCCGCCGCATCGTATTCGCGCCGCCGTTGCCCATGATTTCGTACATGCGCAACATCCCGTTGTGATTCGAACTCATGAAGCCCAGGTAACCCGGCGCCCACATATCCACGAACGCATGCGTCCATACACCGGGCATCCCGTAGCCGATCATCTTCGTCAATTCGAAATCCGCGAACCACGGCAGCTCCGCGTAAAGAATCGGATCCAGCGTCGGGTTCTGCGGCGTCGTCCCGCTGAACGTGTAGAGCAGCGGCTGCGATTCATGCAGGTCGTGCATGATCGGCGGATGCCACTCCAGATAGAACTTCAACCAGTTCCGCATCGTCATCTGCGAATAGTTGATGTCGCGATTGTTGTCGTGGAAAATGTACTTGCCCCAATACGGCGGACCCGGCGCGCGATCCTGCTCGCCTTCCTCCGCGATCTTGTACTTGTAATACCAGTCCACGTAGCGGTCGCGCCCATCCGGCTCGGCTGCCGCGGAGAGCATCACGATCACGTTCTTGCGGATCGAATCGTACAGCGGGCTCTCTTCCGCCACCAGCCGGTACGCCAGTTCCATCAGCATCTCCGGCGGACCCGTCTCGGCGCTGTGCAGCCCGCCCGTGAACATATAAATCGGCTTCGCCAGCCCGATGATCTCCTTCGCCTGCTCCGCCGAAACTCCGCGCGGATCGGCCAGCTTGGCCAGGTATCCCTTGTACGTGTCCAGATTCTTGATCGTCTCCTCATCGGCAATGGCAACCACGAGGCACTCACGTCCCTCATCGGTGGTCCCGATGGGCATGAGCTTCACGCGCTTGCTCGAAGCCGCGAGCGCGCGGTAATACTTGCCGAGATCGGCGACTTTGGTGAGCTTCTTCGGTGCGCCCGAGTAGTAGCCGAGCACGTCCTTCACCGTGGGGATGCCGGCCACCTTCGGAAGGTGGTCGACAAGGGGGCTCATAAATTCCGGGGCCGTGGTCCATTCCTTGACGAGGCGGGCATATTCCTCGTCCATCGCCTGCTTGTTCTGACTGAAGGCGAGAGTGGCGGCGAGTAACGCTAGCGCTAGCGCGCGGGTTAATTTCATGGTGGTCTCCGTACCGCGACGAATTGCGGCACTTCTGTCTAAGATACCCCTACACGCCCCGCCGTGGGGAAACGTCATCTGTGCGGGAGGATGTTTCTCAATGAAAGTTTCGCTCGTGATGATGGCCCTGGCGCTCCTCGCGCCCGGAAATGCGCTGCGCGCGCAGCAGATGGTGCGGGATGGTTCCGTCTACAAAGTGGAGTTCAACGTCCGCGATAGCAGCGACCCCGCGGCCAGAAATGGACGCAAGTATTCTCTGCTGCTCAATAGCGGCATCAAAGGCGTCTTCAAAGTCGGAAACCGCGTCCCTACCGCCTCCGGAGCCTTCAACGGCTCCACCGCCACCACTCAGTTCACCTACGTTGACGTGGGCATG
>CAIRBY010000318.1 GCA_903876865.1 uncultured Acidobacteriia bacterium | reverse complement strand
GCCGGCGGGCAGCGCCTTCCACCGGGGTCACGCCATCGGCATGATAGGTGTGGTGACTGGTGGATACGATGTCCTCTGCGTGCGCGAGGCACGCGGCCACGCACTCCGGCTCCATCCAATCGTCCGAGAGCAGAATGCCGATCCGTCCTGCAGTGGCGGCCCGCATGCCGAAGTTCAGTGTCTGCGGAAAGCCCTTGGGCAGGTCGCGGAACAGCACGCGCAGGTTGTTGTGTTGCGCGGCGAGACTGCTCAGCAGTTTGCGATTCGAGTGCGGCGTCTCGCGCGAGGTGACCACGATCGTCTCGCACGGAGCCGTCTGAGCCAGTGCCGAGCGCACGCACTGCTCCAGCCACGCATCGCGCTGGCGCAGCAGGGGGATCACGATGGAGGCGCTGTAGCTCATGACTTCCCGTCCGGGTCGGCTGGAAAGTAGTAGCGCATGCGCTGAAATGCCGGATTCGTATCGCGCCAGTCCAACTCCCGGTCGCCCTCCGCTCGCCCTCCGATGCCCGCAATGGCGCCGAGCGCGGCATAGAGGTGGAGCGGTTGGCGCGTTGCCAGGTATCGCGCCAGCAGGCGTTCCGGCCACGGCTCCAGCCACGTCAGGTGCCCCAGCTGATTGCGCTTGTGAAACAGCCGCTGCCAGCGGCGGAAGATCGTCTCCGGCGTGTAGTGCTTGCCGTGCTCGCCCAGGCAGACCGCGTCCTCTTCGGTGGGGTGAAGGATCGCCTTGTAGCCGGCTGCCTGCATGGCGTGTAGCTGCTTCACCTCGGTGCTCACCGCGTCTCTGTAGGGAAACTGCCTGACGATTTCGTGGCGATAGATTTTGACTCCCAGAATCGCTCGCTCGATATCGCAATCCCACAGCGCCGCACACACCATCGCCACCTCCGCGGGTGCCTGCGCAATCTCCGCGTGCAACTGTTCGAGCGCGTGCGGATGCAGCAGCATATCTTCATCCACCTGCACGTAATACGGTGTGGTGCAGCGCTCGTGCATGCACGCAAAGGCGGCCGACATCGGCGCCACGCGGTCGATCACTTCGATGCGGCAGCGCACCGTCTGTGCGCGCAGGTGGGCCATGCAATCGGAAAAATTCGCTTCGTCGCCAATCGTGGTGACGAACACCGTGGTGTCCTCCAGCAGCGGGCAACCAGCGGCGCCGGTGAGCGGCTCCGCCGCGGGCGCTGCGATGGCTGGCGGAGCCGGAGTCCGTGTCACACGGAGGTAGAGTTCCTCGTATTCCCGCACCATCCTGGCGGCGGAAAACTGCGCGGAGACCCGTGCCCGGCCCGCCTTCCCCATCGAATCGCGCATCTCCGGCTGCTCCGCCAGATGCAGAATCGCTTCGCACAGCGCTGCGCCATTTGCAGGTGGCACCAGCACCCCGGTACAGCCATCCACTACCGCTTCCGGCGTGCCGCCCACCGCGGTTGCCACAACCGGCAGTTGGTGGCTCATGGCCTCCAGAATCGCCATGGAGAGCGCTTCGGAAGTGGAGGGGTGCACGTAAAGATCGAGGCTCCGGTAGAAGGAGTCCATCTCCCGCACCGCGCCCAGCAGCGTGACATGCTTGCCCAGCCCGAGCCGGGTTACCATTTCCTGCAACCTTTCCCGGTGTCCGTCTTCATCCTCTCCACAGCACACCAGGTGCAGTTCCGGCCGCTTTTCCGCCAGCTTGCGCGTTGCGCGCAACAGGTGTTCGTGCCCCTTCAACACCCGGTATTTCGCGGCATAGCCGATGACGAACGCCCCTTCAGGCAGCGCCAGCGTATCGCGAATCGAAGGTCCCTCGCACAGGTCGGGAAGGTCCACGCCATTCGGAATCACCACGATCTTCTCCGCGTGGACTCCTTCCAGTTCCCGGCACAGTTCCGCCGCCTTCTCGCAGCAGGGTGTGACAAAATGCGTCATCGCGTTGCGGTCGAACTCCCAATTTCGTGGCGGACCGGGCTTCGCCCAATGCCGTATATTGTCGCGGGCCGAGATAATCACCGGAACCCCCGCGCGCTTCGCTACTAGCGTGTCGCTCGCATTCTGACGGCAACTGAACGTGTGGAAGATGTCCGGATTCAGCTCGCGGACCTGCTGCGTGGCCCTGCCCACTCCCTTGCAACGCGCGGCCGCCGGGACAATCCGCAGCACGGGGATCCCCGCGCGCTGTAGTTCCTCCCCGTGGATTCCCCACTCCCACGAGTAAGAAACTGTGACCTCAAAACGCTCGCGGTCCAGGCGGAGTGCGAGTTGCGCCACCTTGCGCTCCAACCCCCCCAGGATTAGTGAATCGACATGCAGCAGAACTCGAACCCGCTCACTCATTGTTTCGCGAACTCCTCCTCGTATAGGCGTGTATAGCCGTTCAGCATATGGTGGAATTGAAAACGCTCGCGGACCAGTTCCTGGGCGGCGTGCCCCAGCCTCGCCCCCATCTCCCGATCGGCCAGCAGCGTCTCAATGGCCGCGGCCAGCGCCTCGGGGTCGCGCGCCGGCACCAGCAGTCCCTGCTCGCCGTGCCGGATCGCCTCCACCGTTCCGCCCACCCGCGTCGCGACAATCGGCAGCCCGTGTGCCATTGCTTCCAAGAGCGAATTCGAAAAGCCTTCACAGTCCGAAGGATGAACGTAGAGGTCCAGGTCGCGATAAACCCTCCCAACGTTCATCTGCAGGTCCAGCAGGAAGCTGCTGTCCGCCAGGTCCAGTTCCTTCGCGCGGGCTTCCACCGCCGGTTTCATCCGCGGCGCACCGCCTCCGCAACAGACAAGGCGCGCGCCGGGCCGTGTATCCAGCACCTTGCGGAATGCCGGCAGCAGATTCAGATGCCCCTTCTCCGGACGGTAGTTTCCCACGTACCCGAGCAGCGTTTCCCCGGCGCCGATCCCCAACTCCTCGCGCAACGTCGGCCCCTCGGAAGCGCTGCCCGGCATCGTCACGCCGTTATAAATCACGCAGAGCTGTTCTTGCCGAACTCCTTCGACGCGCCTCACGACGTCCGCGATGGCATCGCTGCACGTCGTGATGCGCTGCGCGCCAGCATTGCGGAATACCTCCCACTCCTGGCGCGACTGCGCCGGATCCCAGTGACGAATATCGCCGCGGGCTGTGATGATGGTCCGCACGCCCGCTTCCATGCCGGCGCGCACATCGCGATCTTCCTTGCGGTAGCTGAAGGAATGAAAAATGTCCGGTTGAATTTCGCGGATTCCCTCGACCACTTCGGCAAACCGTCTCGCCTCATTGAAAGGCAGGTGCCGGACTGGGACACCCGCCTCCAGCAGTTTCTCGCCCAGCGGTCCCCAGTAGCAGGACCAGAGCACGGTAACCTCGAACCGGTCGCGCGGCAGCGCCACCGCCAGATCGTGAACCACTTTCTCCGTGCCCCCCACTTCGAGGCAGGGCACGTAGTACAGCACGCGCACGCGTTGCCCTCCGCTCATGCCTTCCGTACCCGTTCACGATGGTAGAGCGGCACGATTTCCGCCGCCGTGCCGAAGCCCAACTGCTTGCCCCGCTGCAGCCACAGCACCTTGTTGCAGTGCCGCTCCACGAACTTGAAATCGTGCGTCGCCACCACCATCGTCCGGCCGCTCTGCTGATCGCGCATCAGCACCTCGTCGCACTTTTCGCGAAAGACCTGATCGCCCGCGGTCAGGGCCTCATCCAGCAGATATATGTCTGAGTGAAAGTAACGCGTCACCGAAAACGCCAGCCGGCTGCGCATTCCCGTGGAGAGCGTCTTCAGCGCCGCGTGGCGGAAATCCGTCAACTCCGCCCACTCGAGAATTTCGCCGAGAGATTCTCGCAACTCTTCCCGCGGGATTCCATGCACGGCGCCGTAGAGATAGATGTTGTGCTCCACGCGCAGTTCGTCCACCATGCCCACTCCCAGGCCCGCCAGCAAAGTGGTCTCGCCGTGTACTTCGACGCTGCCGGTAGTGGGCGGATGCAGGCCGGCGATCACCCGCAGGAGTGTCGACTTGCCAGACCCGTTGTTGCCAATCACCGCGACTCTGTCGCCCCGGTCTACTTCCAGATCGATTGCGCTCAGCGCCTCGAACGTCTCGCCCTCCGCGGCCTTCCGCGACACGCTCGCCATCAGCGTGCGGAATAACGAGTGCTGCCTGTCCCCGGCGGGGAACCGCTTGGTCACGCCGTTCATCCGGATGATGGTCTCGCGCTCAGACATATTCGGCAAATCGTGGCTCGTAACGCTTGAAGCAGCGAAACGCTCCCCACAGAGCGAGGGCATGAATCACGCACAACGCGAGAAACAGCTTCCATGAAATCCACTGCCCCTCGATGACCAGCGTGCGCGAAAAGCCGATCAGTTGAGCCAGCGGATTGAAGCGCAGCATCCGCTGCGCGAAGGGATTCCGCAGAAACGCCGCCGCATAAAAAATCGGCGTCGTGAAGAACAGCAGACGCAGAAAGACCTGATAGAGATGCGTCAGGTCTTTCACGAAGACGCGCGCCGCGGCGAGCAGGAGCGAGACCCACATCACGAACATCAGTTGCAGCAAAATCACCGCGGGCAGGATCGCCATGCCCCCCGTAATCGGGACCCCGGTGATACACGCCAGTACCAGGCAAAACGCCATCGAGACAGCGAACTCCATGCTGGTGGCCAGCACCGACCCGATCACCAGCACTTCCTTCGGCAGCACCGTATGCCTCGTCAATTGCGCCATCCCGCTCAGCGAGTTCATAGCCGCCGCGGTGGTGTTGGAAAAGTGCGTGTAGTGGATCATTCCGAACAACAGGTAGATCCCATAATGCTGGATGGTCGCGCCCGCGTTCATCCGGAAATACGCGAACAGCACGCCCACCATCAGTACGGGATTCACGAAGCTCCAGAGCATCCCTAGCACGGAGTTCTGGTCGCGCACGGCAAACTGCGAGAAGGTCATCTCGCGCAAGAGGTTCCTGTACGGCTTATCCATGAATTGCATCGGTGCCTACACCCCGACCTTTGCCGCCCGCAATGCGCTCTCCGCGGGAACCGCTGCGGGCAGCGCGCGCCTCACCGCCAGAGCATTTTCTTTCAGCAGCCGGAATGCCCGCAAGCGAATCGCCACCAGGTCGCAACCCTCCGCCGAAGCCAGTTTGCGGATCTCCTCCAACTCCTGCTCCACCGCCGGATGCTCCCGCCGCATGGCGCGCAGTCCGTGCGCGTGCCGCAGCCACTGCTTCCCCGTCTCCAGATACATTCGCAGCAAGCAGCCGCGCTCTACCATCGAGTGGAAGGCGCTGCCCGCAAACCAAGCCGCACGCTTCTGCAAGATCACTTCCTCCAGTTGCGGAAAGCCCAGCACCAGACTGGCGCTGTTCAACAGGCTTCGGATACCCGCCTCCTCGTCAGGAGGTCCTATCTCCCGCACGACATTCTTCCCCAACACGATTTCCGAATCCGTGAGCCAATCCTGATGCTGCCGCGGATTCCAGATTCGAAGCCAATACTGCACTAGGCCTCGCGTGGCAAACCGCACCCGCTTGCCCTTCGGTGCCTCCTCCCGCAGTTGCAGCAGCCTCTGCCGGAGCGCCGCCTCCCGGTCCTCGTTCCGGTCCTCCTTCCCGTCCAGGCCCGGCACTACCAGATAGAAATCGTGATGAACAATCACCGACTCTTCCGCTCCGGCGCCGCCCTCCGCGGTGGCGCCCGTCTCCTCCACCTGCGCGATCCACCGTTCCAGGCCGATTAGCGTACGCGCCACCAGCAATGCCGGGTCCTCCGGGGTTCGCAACTCCACCGGAGCGTGCCGGAAAATTCGCGTGGCTACGCGCCGCATGCGCTGACAGTTCAACTCGGTATGCGGCTCGAAATACCACGCGAGCAAGCGATCGAAATAGCGGTAGAGCGCGTCGTCCAGCGCGTCTTTCTGCAACCCCGCCTCGCGATACGAGCAGGCCGGTGGCGCGCCCAGCAGGCAATTCCAATCGCGCATCTGATAACCCCAGATGCCGAACCGGCCCCACGCGTCGAGTTCGTCTTCGCTCAGAATCAGTACGTCCGATAGCATCGGGAACCAGCGCCGCAATCCCGCCTGTCGCCGCCAGAAGCCGGTGAGCACCCGGAATTCCTCTTCCAGCGTGAGGCCTTTGCGGACTGTCACCGTAAGATCGATATCGCTGATGCCCGGAATCCAATCGCCTTGCGCCATGCCGTGCCGCAAATAGACGCCGCGGATCTCCGGCATCGAACGGCAGTTGCGCACGAACAAATGCAGCGCCAGCCGATAGGGCAAACGGTTCAAATGGCGGAACGGGAAGACCGGATTGCTTGTGACAATCGCGGTCTGCAACAGGGCCCGGGTACGGCTCATAGGTGGATCGCTCCGCATTCGACGGACCCCGCCAACCGCCCCACACGCTTGCCCGCATTGAAAATCAGGCTGCACCGGGACGTCTCCGGCTCGATCCCCTTCAGGTATCTGCGTAGTTCGTCCCACAACTGCCGGTAAAGCGCCAGTCGTCGCGGATTGTAACCGAAGCCCTCGTAAAACTCCCGGTGCCGCTCCAGCAGCGCCACGCTGTGCCTGCCATGCGTGAATCCCTCTTTGAATAGCCCCGAGTACGTGCGTTCGTTGCGGTGAACCACAATCGCCTCGGGCGCGTACGCGAGTTTCAGGCCGGCCTGTAGCATGCGGCACGAAAGCTCCACGTCCTCGGAACGCGGAAAGCTCTCGTCGAAGCCGTTGAGCTGCAGCAACACCTCCCGCCGCGATGCCCAGTTGGCCGAATCGCTATAGGGAGGCTTGTAGTACGTGATCGCTTTCGAATTGTCGTGAACGCTTTCGCCAAACGCCTCGACCGGATTGCAGGGGCGCGGTGCCCGGATTCTGCCCCCGCTCACGCCCACCTCCGGATCGATCAGCGGCGCCGCCAGATGCGTCAGCCATTGTGCGTCCACGCGGCAATCCGAATCGGTGAACGCCACCACCTCGAAGCGCGCGTTCCGGATCCCGCAGTTGCGCGCGGCGGAGGGGCCGCGTTTGGGTTCGTGCACTGTACGAATCCGGCTGCCGAAACCATCCAGGATCCTGCGGGAAGCATCGGTGGAAGCGTTATCGACGAAAATCAGCTCGTGCAATCCGCGCGGATAATCCAGTTTCAGCAACGATTCCGCGCACGCTCCCAAGGTCTCCTCGGCGTTGTAAACGGGCACAATTACACTGATTGCAGGTTGGAACCCCTCCCTCCCCATAGTCATATTATGATAGCGAAGATGGCTGTTAGCCGGTGAAGTGTATCAGTGCGGTATCATTCATCATTCTGCTGGCTGCCGGCCTTCAGATTGAGCCCCTCGCTCCCATTCCACTGCCACCGGTCGCCCGGCCCGAATGGCGCCTCAACCTCTATCCCGAGGGCCATGCCTTCGCCTTCGCCATCGTCCACGATGCCGATTCCGCCTATAGCCGCCGCCTCGCTCCCCTCTTCGACGAATTCGACGCACTACGCATGAAACTCACGGTGACGCTCTTCGTCTTCTGGCCCGATTGGGCTGACGGCGGACAACTTCGCGCTCAGCGACCCATCGACCCGGACTCACCGGAAGCCTTCTTCGGTACCCGCGGATCTCCGCTCGTCGATGACGTGGAGCGAAAGTTCTACCTCGACCTTGCCGCCCGTGGGCACGAGATCGGCATGCACACGCCCAGTGATTCCTCCGATACCACCACGCAGCTTTCCGCCGCCTTTGAGTACTTCACTGCGGTGTTCGGCCATCCGCCTTCGGTCTATGTGGAGCACTCCTCCCGTTCCAACAAAGAGACGCAGGAAAACCAGGGCGCGAAACCGCAAAGCCCTTATTACAGCCGTGACATTCTCAACCGTTACGCGCCTTGGGTATGGGTCGATGGGAAACTCGGACTCCCCCTGCCCGGGGACCCCCGCTACTTCGACTTGATCGCGTTCCGGGGCGCGCCGTTCAGCGACGAAGCCGCCCGCCGGTACGGCATCGCCAAGGTCTTTGCCCGCACCGGACGTTGGGCCGAATCCAACGGCGAGGGCTTCCTCCGCTGGTACAGCAAGGCCAACGTCGATACTCTGGAACGCGATCGCGGCATCGCCCTGGTGTACACTCACCTCAACGAAAAATGGCTCGATCCGGTAACCCGCCGAATGCGTTTCAGCTTGCGCCAGAGCCTTCGCTACATCGCATCCAGGAACGCCTGGCTCGTGCCCGCCGGCACAATTTTGGACCGCGTGGCCCTGATGCGGCATGTCTCCTTGTCAAAGCAAGGTTCCCTCGTGCATCTGGAAAATCGCAATCCGGTGTCCGTGCCCTCCGTGGGGATTATCGCGCCCGAGGGCAGCAACCTCTGCCGCGCGCAGAACGTCTTTCACCGCCGCCCCGGGGGCGATATCCCGGTCGGCGACCTTCCGTCCGGCGCTGCCCTTGATTTCGAAATCTGCCATTAGCCGGGTCTCGCAGGCGTTCCGCCTGCCAACGCCTCAACCGCTCTGAAACTCCACGGCGCCAGCCAGCGCATCACGCCAGCGCCAGAATCTTGTCCAGAGCCTGCGAGACCCGCTTCAACTGATCCGGCTGATTGGGATTGCGCCCGATCTCCGGCGAGATCGGCCCGCTATAGCCCGTCTTGACCAACGCCGCCATCACCGCTTTCCAGTTCACGTCGCCTTCCAGCAGATCCGCAAAATGCGCCGCTTCGGACGAAGTCCCCAGCTTGAAATCCTTGAAGTGGATGCGCTTGACCCGCTGTCCCAGCGTGAGAATCCAATCCTCCGGATAGCCATACTGCATCACGTTGCCCGCGTCGAAATGCACGCCCACCCACAGACTGTGAAACTGATCCACGAAGCTGCGCATCTCCAGCGGACTCAGCAGGAATTTGTTCCACACATTCTCGGGATTGAGAAACACCTTGGCCCGCTCCGCATCCGCCACTACCTTCGCCAGCTCCGCGCTGTAGCGGTCCCACGTCTCCTGCGAACCCACGTCGAGCCTCGCGCCGCTGCCCAGCCGGACCGCGTAGAGCAACAGTGCGCCGCAATTCAGGTCCGCCGCAATCTGTATCGCGGTGCGGATCGCCTCCACCCCGCGCCCGCGCACCGCCGCATCCGGCGAGTTCAGCGGATTCCGGCTCAGCGGTTCGGAGACCCACAGCGTCGCGATCCGGATCCCGGCCTTCGCCGCCGCGTCCGCCATGCGCCGCGTCTCCTCCCGCCCGATCTCGAGAGGCAGATCCGTTCCAATGGCGAGTTCCATCGCATCGAAGCCCGCCGCCTTGGCCTGTGCGAAGCACTCCGCGCGCGGCATCTCCTTCGGAAAAATAATCGAACTGATTCCCTTCACGAAGCGGGCAGGGGCTTGCGCGCGCGCGGAAAACGCCGTGGCGGCAATCGGCAAGGCAATCAGGTCACGGCGCGTCATCGTGGTCACCTCCCTAAACATCCACTCCCAGATCGCTCCACTCCACCACCTTGCTCTGCACCATCGCCTGATGCCCCAGGATGGCCGTGAGCGCCGCCGTAGCCCCAATAGTGATGTCCACCGGAGGCGGCGTCCCCTTCGTGATCGAGGCGTAGAAGGCGGTGATGTGCGCGAACTGGTCTTCTTGAATTTTGGGCGAGAGCACCACCGGTTGGCGCCCCGTTCCCAAGGGATACAGGGTCGCGCTGCCCATCAGGTCCACCGTCCCCTTGGTGCCGTACACGTACACATACTGTCCGCCGCCCGGCATTCCCGCGGGGTGAAAGACGTTCTGCGTGAAGGACATTTTCACCCCGTTCGCATACTCGTACGTGAGGCTCCCGCAATCGAAAATCGTACGTCCGGGAGGGTCGTTCTTGTACATCAGAATTCCTCCGAACCCGGATGCGCGCAACGGATGCGCACCGATCGCCCAGTTGCACAGATCCAGATTGTGCACCGATTGCTCGATCAGGTAGCCGCCCGATTTCGTCACGTCGAAATACCAGTCGCCGGACGTGCCATCGTGCGGCAGATCGGCCGTCGCGTGGCGCTGCGCCTTCACCATGATCACGTCGCCGATCGCGCCTTCGCGGATCTGCCGGACCGTCTCGGAGAGTTGCTTCTGTGAGCGCAGTTGCTGCCCCGCCACCAGCACCGTCTTGGAGCCGCGCGCCGCCTGCAGAATCGCGCGAACCTGCGCCGGCGTGATCCCCACCGGCTTCTCGCAGTAGACGTACTTGCCCGCTTGCAGCGCCGCGATCGCCATCTCCGCGTGCAGATGCGGCGGCGTGGCGATGAACACCGCGTCCACGTCCTTCCGCTCGAGCACCCGCCGCCAGTCGGCGTAGGTCGCGGGACGGTCTCGCACCGCCGTGGTCGCCGCCTTGTCCAGACGGTCCGGCTTCGTGTCGCACACCACTAGCACTTTGGCATTGGGTTGCTGCAGCACGCCCTGTAGCAAAAACGATCCGCGATTGCCGGTGCCGATCATCGCCGTGCCCACGCTATGGTCGGGTTGGAATGCGTGTGCGGCCACAGCCGAGCCCAGCAGGAAGAATCTGCGATCTACATTCATACTCACTCCCTCGATCAGTCTACATCCTCGCGCGCGCCGTTATCGGGTCTCACCCAGTCGGAGTAGCGCCGCTCGCAGCTTTGCGTGGCCCTGCATCTCGCGCAGGTAAACGCTCTCCTCGGCTGTGTATTTGGCGCGCAGAATCCGCGCTGCGCTGCGCTTCTCCGCCGCGCTCCAACCGCTGCTCTCCGGAATCGCCTCCAGCAACTGCGCCAGACCGCTCCGTTTCGGATTTCCGCCCGCTCGCTGTACCGCCAGCGCGAGATTACGCACGCGGAAGCGATCCCACGCGCCCGCTACCGCTCCGGGACCGTCGTATACCAGGTAGCTCTCCGCCAGCCGCTCCAGCGTGCGCTTGGAACTGCGGGACCCCGGCTTGCGCCGCATTCGCGCCTCCTCTTTTGCGACCAGCGCCGCCGCCTCCGGCTCCACCGGGCGGAAGCCCAGCTTGCGATAAAACCAGAACGCGCCCGAGTCGATCGCTTCCGGATTCTCCAGCCCGATCTGATACGGGTCCACCGAGAAGCAGTTGACGCCGAGCACCTGATGGAAGAGCCGCAGCAGTTGCGCATACAGCCACGCCGATTCGCCTTCGCGAAACGTGTAGTAGAGGTTGAACCCCACTTCCGCGCGCTCGCACAGCGAGAGCAGTTCCACATATCCGGCGGGCACGCCGTTTTTGAAGAACATCCCTCCGTGATACGCGCGGAACGGCAGGCGCTGCGCGGGCGGCACGCCGAAGAAGTACAAGTCTACACCGCGCCCCAGGTCCGCGTGATCCACCGCGTTCACGTCCGGATGACTGAAGCCGTGCAGTTCCCTGTACCGCATCGCCGATGTATCCACGATCGCATTCAGCACCCGCCGCGCCTCCTCGGGTAAAACTCTTCGTACCGGGAGCGGCGCGCTCTGCAACTCCCGTTCCAGCGAAACATCGCCGCGTCGCAGCAGCGGTTCCCGGTGCGTGAAGAGTTTCCCGCCCGGCAGCCGCAGCCGCGAACGCGAAGACGCCGAGTTGCCGATCTCCCACGTGAGCGGCAGCCCCATCGATCCGTACACTTTGGCGCGCTCGGCCGGCGCTTCCGGCAGCGCCTCCAGTTGCTGCAGCAGCCATGCCAGATCCGTGATGTGCGGCGGTCGCGCGGCCGCGATCCACTCGCGGAACGGAGCATGCGCCTCCACTGGCCAGTCCTCGCCGAGTAGCGGCAGAATGCGTGCCAGCACCGGCCCGATCCGGTCAAGCTCATCGCAGCGGTCCCACCCGATATCGATCCCGCCGGCGTGCCGCGCCGCCAGGCTCACCGCGAACTCGTAGCTGAACACCGCGCCCAGCGCGCTCCCCGCGATTCCGGAAACCTCCGCGGCCTCGAAGGCCTCCATATCCGCGCCCGCCTCGCGCAGGCGCGCCACATGTTTCGCAAAATCGAACAGGATCCGGTCCGCCAGTCGCGCCACCCGCACGCTGCGCGGGTACGCGCGCAGGAACAGCAGTGTCTCGTGTAGCCGGATCGCCTCTCCCGGCGTCTCCGGCCGCCGCTCCGCGGCGCTCCGCAGCAACGCTTCGAGTTCGCCGCTATCGCCCCGGCCGAAGTTGCTCTTCCACGTGTCCAGTTGGTCCAGCAGGTTCTGCAAAATCATGTCGTGCCTGCCCCGGCGTTTGCGCGCTCACGTGCCGACGGCTCTTCCTTCCCGGCCGCAGCCATCCAAAGCCCACCCAGTGACGCCACCGCGAACGCGCCAATCCCCATCACCACCCGCGCATCCTGCACGCCCCCGAACCACACTCCGCCGCCCAACGTACAGGCCGCGATGCCCGCCATCCGCACCGCCTCCAGCAGCAGAAACTCCCGCCGGCTTTCCAGCACTCCGCCCAGGCACAGCAGGCTGCCCAGAATGAACCCGAAGTAGGCCAGATTCCACCACGTCCCCTGCTTCGCCAACAGCGCCAGAAAGTGACTGTTGGCCGCCATCACACCCAGAAACTGCACCGCCGCATACACGCTCAGCCCCACGCTCCGTGCCGGATCGTAGCGCGAAAAATCGCGATACGGATCGTACTCCGTCTTCGGGAAACGCGCCTCCACATCCGCCGGACGCCATCCCGGCGGCGCAATCCAGATTCGCGCCTTGTCGCTCCAGCGCCGCGCGCGCCCGCAGTCCACAGCCATCAGCCACCAGTAGTGCAGGTTGGCCCACACCGGGTTCCAACTCTTCAATTGACCGCGCACCCCATAGATGCACGGCTCCTCGTCGCGCTCTTCCTGAAACGTGCCGAACAGGTGGTCCCACACCAGGAAGACGCCCACGTAGTTCCTGTCCAGATAGAGATCGTTCTGCGCATGATGCACGCGGTGGTTGGAGGGCGTCTGGATCCACCGGTCCAGCACCCCCAGCCTGCCGATCAACTGTGTGTGCGGCCAGAACTGATAGAAGAGTTGCGCCACGCCCGTCAGCAGAAAGACTTGGATCGGCACGCCGGATAGCGCCAGCGGCACGTAGAAGATCCAGTTCGTGAACGCCCCGGTTCCCGGCTGCCGGAGTGCCGTCGTCAGGTTGAACTCCTCGCTCTGATGGTGCACCGAGTGCGTAGCCCAGAACAGCCCGACCGTATGTCCCAACCGGTGCTGCCAGTAGTAACAGAGGTCGTAGAGCACGAAGGCGTACACCCAGGTGAACCACCGGTTCGCGGCAAGCTGTAGCGGCGCCGCGTGCTGCAATACCCACTCATACACGAACAGCCCCAGAAAGCCGAAGAAGACGCGCATGCCCGTGCTCACAATGCCGCAACTCAAGCTGTTGATGGCGTCGGCGAGGTGGTAGTAGTGTGTGCGCCGTACGCGGTCAATCGTGAACTCCAGCGCGATCAGGAAGATGAAAACCGGAACTGCGAGAGCCACCGCCCGGCCGTAGGTGGTATCCATTTGAACCCTGCCAGACATGATAACTCAGCCTTATGCCCGAACCCCCGCAACCGTTATTGTAGAGAGGATGCGCTCCCGTTCCCACACCTTGATCCTCGGTCTCTCCGCCGCGTCCGCCCTCGCCTATCTGCTCGTCCCGCCTCCGCTCTCCATCCTGTGCAAGGGCCTCTCCATCACCCTGCTCGCGTGCATTGCGTTCGCCTCCGCGCACCGTCTGCTGGCCCTCGCCTTGCTCCTCTCCTCCTGCGGCGATATCCTGCTCGCCTGCGGCAACGCCTATTTCCTGGGCGGACTCGCGCTCTTCCTCTGCGCCCACCTTGTCTACCTCGCTCTGTTCCTGAGGTGTCGCGGCGCGCTGCGCACTCCGGCCCTGCTCGTCTTCCTGCTGCTCTATGGCTTGGTGTTCGGTGCGTGGCTCGCGCCTTCCCTCGGTCCCCTGCGCGTGCCCGTCTTCTGCTACATCGCCGCGATTCTCGCCATGGCCGCCGCCGCCAGCCAGGCCGCGTATCCCACTCGCTGGGTGCTCCTCGGCGCGCTGCTGTTCCTGGTCTCGGATTCTCTGCTCGGCGCCGGACGCTTCAAATCACCGCTCCCGCTGGGCGGTGTCCTCGTCTGGACCACCTACTACGCTGCCCAATGCGCCATCGCCCTCGGTGTATTGGCGGAACCGCACCCCGTCCTCAGGTCTTAGCCTGCGCCGCCGGACCCAGACTCAGCACGATCTTCTTCGCCGTCTCTGCCGGGATGCTGGGAAGAAAGACCACGCGGCAACTGCACGTCCCGTCCTTCCCCGGCGCGCTGCCGCTGTACCCGTTCGGATCTTCCTTGCCCTCCGATGTCTTGTCCTGATAAAAGGCCCGCTTCGCCGTATTCTCGAACAGCTTCTCCTTCGGAATGCCGAGCATCCGCTGCATGCTCTCCGTTAGCGCCTGGAACGCCTGTCCCGGCTGATAGGTGACCACCGCGAGGCCGGTCGTGGTCTCCTGTAGCACTGCCGCGCCCGTGTTCTCCGCCCAGGGTGTCCACTCCGGCGGTACCGCGATCTGGCACACGCCCTTCGGGTCTTTCACGGTCTTCCATCCCGGCGGTACGGTCTGCGCCCATGCGGCCGGAGCGAACCAGAGAAGCAGAGTAAAAACTCCACAAGTTCTCATGGCTGGATTCTACGCCCCGCCGCACCCGGTGACAAGCCTTCTCTGGGCGCCCTCTCAGATTCCCCTACCCGCTGCGTGTCGAATGGTGTTACACCGGAGTTGTGAGGTGCGGGCACAATGGGAAACACTCCCATGCGGTCGGCTGGCGCTCTTTCCGGGATTGCCGCTGAAACTCCTGCGGTCGCGATGGCGGGTCACTCCTCCGTCGCGTACATCGCCGCATTCACCGCCTCCGCCTCCCTGCCTTGCGCTCCCCTGACCGCCCGTAGTGAGGAGGAATCATGTTATTCCTGATGATCTCGTTGGCCTGCTTTGCGTTCTTCGCGGTGGTCTTCGCCGCTACCTTCACCATCGATCACTTCGCCGATATCTGGCAGGGCGACGAGGAGACCACCTGGCACGGCCGCTTCAGCCAGTGGGCTTCGAACAGCCGCCGGCTTGATATCGTGCAGGGCATCTCAGGCCTCGCCTCGGCGCTCGCCTGCCTCACGATGGTCATTGCCTTCTACTACGCCTTGACCTTCGTCGGAGTCGGCGGCGAACGCCGCTTCGCGCTCTACATCACCGGCGGACCGCAACCCGGCGGCGAATCTCTCCGCGAATTCTCCGCCACCAAGGGCGAACTCAACCGCATCCCGATGTTCGAATATGTCGATAGCCACCGCATCGTGCAGGGACGCGTCTCCAGCATCCTGCCCATTGGCGGCGGCTTGACCCATGTCTGCATCGCGAACGGCAAGTATTGCGGTCTCGCCGATTCCTCGCTCGCCCTCAAGTCCGGCGACATCGCCTTCATCCGCGTCGGCCGCCCGCCTACCGGCGAACGCCGTCCGCCCGGTTGGACCATCACCGCCGACGAGGCGAAGTCTCTCTCCGCCACCGCGCACTTCGCCATCGAGAATCAGTGATCGCGGCGCGTCACCGCGCTCACGCGCAGTTCAACTTCCAGGAGACGCCGTAGCGGTTGTTCACCCAGTTGTTCACCCATGCGAATAGCGGGCTGAAGCCGGAATTGCCCAGCGGCAGCAATTCGCTGCCGCCCTCCGCCAGCGCGTTCGCCAGCCTTCGCGCCTCTTCGGCTCTGCCCTCGAACAGCGGGAACGGATGAAGTTGGATAGGAGTACTCACTCCGTCATTCTAAGACCACGTTGGTGGGGCGCCGAGTAGCCCGCATTCCCCCTGTTGGCGCGCTAGCGTTCGCTCATCCGCCGCTCGCACTCCGCAACTCCCGCCGCAATCCCGCACTCCGCGTAGAGTCCGCGCGCCTCTTCCCACAGGCCCCGCGCCTCTGCCCGCGCGCCGCCATGCTCCATCCACACCGCCATCGCCCGCAGCGCGTTCGCCAGGTGCATCGCCGGCGCAGCGGGAT
Source organism: uncultured Acidobacteriia bacterium (assembly GCA_903876865.1). Taxonomy (GTDB): domain Bacteria; phylum Acidobacteriota; class Terriglobia; order Bryobacterales; family Bryobacteraceae; genus Solibacter. Next base: position 20,071 of record CAIRBY010000318.1, on the reverse strand, counting down.
GCGCGCGATAGAGCGCCAGCGCCTCCACGTAGCATGGCCCCGCCTCCTCCCACTCCCCGGCCTCGCAACGCACGTCGCCCAAGTGCCGTACCGTGTGTGCCAGCAGGAGTCCCTCGCCGCACCCGCGCAACAACGCTACCGCCTCTTCGTAATTCCTGCACGCCAGCGCCCGGTCGCGCCCTCGCGCCTGTTCGCCAGCGCTGCGTAACCGGTTCGCCCGCTCCATTGCACCCCCGTCTGCCATGCGCTCGCTCCCCTTGCGAGGTTAACTCCTCGCTGTTAACCGTTGTTGCTATCCCGCCGCTACCCAGAACCAGCCTTGCGCGGATTTGCGTCGGGGATTATCTTTAGCCGAGTACCAGTCGCGCGAGCGACTGTTGCGCCAAAGTCGCGCGAGCGGCTGTTGCGCCAAATTCGCGCGAGCGGCTGTTGCGTCAATGTCGCGCGAGCGGCTGTTGCGTCAATGTCGCGGAAGCGGCTGTTGAGGAGGATACTGCAATGTCTGATGAGTTCACCGATGCCCCCGAATTCGAATGCGCCGTCTGCTGCGCCGACCACGATGAAGAGATTCATCAGGCCACTCTCAACATCCACCTCTGGTTCCGCCGCCAGGTGACGCACGAGTTAGCCGAAGAAGAGTTCTACTTCGCCGAAGCCGTCTAGCCAGCCCTAAGTGACGGACCCCGTCAGCGTCCGCAGCAACTCGACCCCGCGCGCCATGTCGCGCAATCGCTCCTGCGGATCTTCCGCCTCCCGCTCCACATTCAGCGGACCGGGAAAGCCCAGTTCCCGCAGCGTCTCCACGAAGCGTCGAATGCCCACCGATCCCTCACCCAGCGCTCGCTCCCTGCCCAGTGCGCCCGGCACCCCCGCCGCCGGCCAGTCCCCATCCTTGCAATGGACGCTCACCACCAGCGGCGCCAGTTGCCGCAACGCCGCGATCGGTTCCCCGGTGCCGTAGAGAATCAGATTCGCCGGGTCGAAATTGATCCGCAGATTCGGCCTCGCCACATCCGCGATGAAGTGCAGCAATACTTCCGCCGCCTCCTGCCCCGTCTCTAGCGCAAACGTCTGCCCGTGCTTCGCCGCGTGATCGCACACCCGCCGCACCATGCCGCGCACCGCCACGTAATCCGGGTGCGTCGCATCTTCCGGAACGAACCCAATATGGCAGGCGATACTCTTCACGCCCAGTCTCGCCGCGAAGTCGCTGACCGCCAGCGTCCGCGCCTCCCGCGACGCGCGCGTCGCCGGCGGAATGAAGCCCACCGTCCGCTGCACCGTGGGGATGTCCGCGTAATCCTCGCCATCGTACGCCGCGAACACCGTGACCACCGTCACCGATGTTTCCTGCAGCGTCTCTCTCCACTCCTTCGCCGCCGTCTCCGTCAACTGCATGCCGCCGGGAACGCCGAGTTGCGCGTACTTGACGCCCAGGTCCATCGGCGTCTGCGCCTCGTCGCGCTCGGCCCAGATCATTACGCCGGGTTCGAACATAAGAGTTTCTCTCCGTTTCGCTCGCACGCGCCGAGTATGGCGTGCATCAGGTCGATCGCTGCCGCCGATTCCCGCGGCGGGCAGCGCTCCGGCTCCCGGCCCGTACGGCAGCACTCCAGGAAATACTCGATCTCCGCTGCGTATCCATCGCGGGTCTCTACGGACAAGGGCTCGGCTGTAGCCGTGAATACCGTGGGCGCGAGCCCCGCCGACCGGAATTCGATCGTCCCGCCCTCCAGCGTCACGCTGTATTCCATCCCGAACGGGAAGGCGGACGCCTGCTGCCAGCCGCCGCTTACCGTCACCGCACCGAAGTCGTAGAACAATTGCGCGAGCAGGCTCTCGCTGCCCCCTGTGGCGGAGACCGCCTTCGGATAGCCGAACAGGTGCAGGCACATGTCGATATCGTGAATCAGCAGATCGAATGCGCCGCCCCCGCTGAGCGATGCATCGCGTAGCCAGCCGCCCCATGCCGGCGCCGCGCAGCGCCGCCGCAGGAATGCGCCGCGGACCGCGCCGAAGCGGGGCAGGGCATCGCGCAATGCCTTGTATTCGGGGAAGAAGCGCAGCACCTGCGCGCACATCAGCGTGCGCCCCGCATCGCGCGCGGCCGCGATCATGCGCCGCGCCGAGTCTCCGTCCAGAGCCATCGGCTTTTCCACCAGCACGTGCTTGCCGGCGCGCAGAGCCTGTACCGCCACCTCCTCGTGCAGATGGGTCGGCAGACAAAGATCGACTGCCTCCACGGAAGCGTCTTCCAGCAGTGCCGGGACCTCGGCATACCTGCTCACGCCCGAGAAATCGAAGACCTCGCCGGGTCCGCCGAGATTCCCCTGGCTCGCCGTGAGATCGCCCGTGAGTTGGCGCGGGTCGCTCGAACAGACGGCGGCGAGTTCCGCGCCCGGCAACTCGCGCAGGGCGCGCAGGTGAACGCTGCCCATGAATCCCAAACCAACTACCGCGATACGCATCGATTCATGATCTTAACAGGCTCGCCGCAATCAAGGCGAACCTCGCGCGCCGCGGCAACGCCGCACTTCTTGAAATGCAACGCCGCACTTGTTAAAAAGCAACGCCGCGCAGACTGAAAAAGTGGGGGCTAAAAGGAGAAAGGCCCCGAGATGGGATCTCGGGGCCCTGCACTCAGAGGGATGGCGGCGGAAGGGGATTCGCCGCCAAGGGATGCTGTCTTGGTTAATTCGATAATACGAGTTTAAGACCTGATTGTCAATTATTATTTTGTGCTGCTTCCTGCAATTTTACGTAAGGCCCGGCAGTACAAAGAACGGTCCGAAACAGGCGCGGTATCCTGCGGGGGAAAGCCCGCGCCCAGTCCGGTGAACTCACTTCTGAAACACTACTTCTTCAAACTTTTGATGAAGGCTGCAATGTTGTCCGCGTCCGCCGCCGCTGCGGCTACCGCCTTCATTTTGCCCTTGCCATCGGTGATGATCTTCTTCACGTCGGCGGCACTCATCGCCTGCACTTCAGCCGATTTCATATCTTTGATGTCGACCTTCATCATCTTCGCGATCGCCGCGTTCGCCGTGCCGTCCGCGCCGTGGCAGCTCTTGCAGGACTTGTCATAGGCGGCCTTCCCCGCCGCGGCGTCAGCGGCCATGCCGGCCGTGGCGCTCAATACTACCGCCGTCAATGTTGTCAAAAACACTCGCATACTCTGATAACCTCCTCTACACTTGTTAGACTTGCTGCTACATTCTGCCGGTTGCAGAAACTTGTAATGCACCCGCATCTACTTTTTACCACTCGGCGCGCTCGGTTTGGTATCTTCCGCCGGCGCCATGCCAAGATCCGTGAGAATCTTCGGCGCCGCCTCTTCCACCGCCAGTACGGTATGGCAGGCGCCGCAATCCTGCGTCACCGTCTTACCGTCCGGGCTCGCGTGCGAACCATCGTGGCAGCGGAAGCAGCCCGGGAAATCCGTGTGGCCAATGTTCACCGGGTACTTGCCCCAGGTCACATTCATGTCCGGGAAGATGTTGCGCTCCCACACCGCCAGCACTTCCTTGCCGCTCTGTGCCACCAGCGCCGCGTTCTGGCTGTAAACCGCCGGGTACTTTTGCTTATAGAAATCCGTGAACGCCGCCGGAATCCGCGCAGCCGCCATCTCGCGCGTCGCGTACGTAGCCTTCAGCAGTTCCAGGCCTTCCTTCTTGGCGTTGGGCAGCGTCGGCGAGACCTTTCCCGCGAACATCGCCTCGTCCAGTGCGCGCTCCGGCAGCTGATAGGCATGCGCCGGACGGTTGTGGCAATCCATGCAATCCATCTCGCGCACCGCCATATTCCCCGGACCCTTCGTGCCGTCCGCCTGGTATACCGTCTGCCGTCCCGGACCGTTGTATTCGATCCACGGAATCGTCTGGCGCTGCTCGTCGGATGGCGCGTAGCGAATCTTCACGCCCACCCCGAGATGCGTGCCGTGAATGCCGATCCCGTTATTCCCGCCGCCGATCTTGATCATCACCACCGTCTTGCTCGCCGTGTTGGTCTCGTCTTCCGCGTACTTGGGGAAGATCTTGACGCGGTCGGTCGCATACTTCTGCGGCCAGTGGCAGGTCTCGCAGGTGTCGCGCGCCGGGCGCAGGTTATGCACCGGGGCCGGAATCGGGCGCGGGTACGTGTTCAATGTCACCGCGATCAACTGGCTTGCCCCCGATAACTTGCTCTGCACGAACCACGACGCTCCCGGACCGATATGGCACTTCACGCACTCCACCCGCGAGTGCGGCGAATCCTGGTAAGCCGTGAATTCCGGCTGCATCACCGTGTGGCACGTCTTGCCGCAGAACGTCACCGAATCCATGTAATTGATCGCGCCATAGGTGAACTGGCTCCCGATCGCAATATTGGCGAACGTCAGCAGTCCGATCAGAATCACCAGCCGCCGGAACTCCGTGTTGGCCCAGTTCAACGGGCCGAAAGACGTTGGCACCCTCCCCTTCCGCCGGGACAGTTTCCGCTTGGCGATGATTCCCAGTGGGATCAATGCCAGGCCGCCAAAAAAGACGCCCGGCAGTACCAGGTAAGAGAGAATCCCGATGTACGGGTTCTGCATTTCACCGCGCAAGGTCGTGGGTAGCAGGAAGATCCACAGCACGGTCGCTGTGGTCACGATCCCCATCCCAATGCGGCTGGTCCAGTTGTCGGCGAAGTAAATCAGCGGCGACAACCAGTCGCCAATTAGTTTTCGAGGCATTCAGTTATTTATGCGCCGGACCCTTGTCGGACCCGGGCTTCTCCCCTTCGTGTTTTGCATGCTTTCTTACGCTAAATCCCGAGTACCAGGCAGTATCCAACGGATAAACATCGGGATCGAAAATGGCCGAATAGAAATGCCAGATCACGATCGCCAGCGTGGCCAGTACCGCTTCGTAGAAGTGCACCGAAGTCGCCACATCCAGCCAGTCTTTGGAGAAATGCGACAGAATCAGGTTATTGGCCCACAGGATGCATCCCGAGGCTACCATGACGATAGCTCCCCAAACCACCGCCCAGTATTCCGCCTTCTCGACATAGCTGTGCGCCGAGCGCGCCGGCTTGGTCTGGATCAGTCCCAGATTGTAGGCGAAGGTGCCCGCCGCTTCCGTGGCGTCGCTGACCTTGGGCGCCAGTTCCATCCAGTGATGCCGCAATTTCCGGTTCACAATCAGTGAGATCAGGTGCGTGACGCTGATTGCCATGAACACGATCGCCGCCGCGCGGTGAATCAGGCTGCGCATCGGCCGCGAAGCCTCTGTCATCATCAGCGGACGCGCCCACCACTGGTCCGGATACTTCAAGGCGAAGCCCGTCCATACCAGCACCAGGAAGGAAACCGCCGTGACCAGGTGCTGCACCCGCTCGAACGGCAACATCCTCATTTCGGGTTGGGCATCGGCGTGGGCCAGGCCGTGTGAATCGGCGTGTGCCGACTGTCGCGCCGTCGCCAGCACCATCCGCCGCGAGCGAAGCCGGAACAATTTGCGCAGCCAGTCGCCCAGATTGTGCAGCAGCATCAAGCCCAGCGTCAGCGGAATCACCAGCGAGTAGAACTGCCGTACCCACGCCACCGCCTGCGATTCCTTGCCCTGCAGGAAATGTACCTGCGTGATCGCGAAGCGCTTGCCCGCGCCCGGATGGCACTGCCCGCAAGTCGCCGGCAGATTCTTGGGATTGATCATCGATTTCGGATCGGTCGAGGGCAGAATATGATGCACTCCGTGGCAACTCGCGCAGTTCGCCACCGTCTGGTTGCCCGCCTTCGCCGCCAATCCGTGGAAGCTCTCGTCGAAACTCACCAGCCGGTCTTCCGGCATCTTCATCTGCCGCGAAAGCTGTACGTTCCCGTGGCAACCTCCGCAGGTGTCGCGCACGTGCGTCCGGAACACCGGCGAATTCACATTCGTGTGCCGCAGAATCGCGTGCGACCCGTGGCAATCCGAACAGACCGGCGCCTGCCCGATGCCGCTCGCCACCGCCATCCCATGCACGCTCGTCTTGAACTGTTCGGCAATGTCGCTGTGGCACATCCCGCACTGGTCGGGAAGCGCCTTGCGGAACGCCTCGGTCTTCGGCTTCAGCAACTCGTGTGCGCTGCCGTGGCACAATCCGCAATCCGGCGCCGCCGTGTTGCCCTTCTTCTGTTCGTCGCTATGGACGCTCTTCTGGAATTCAGTGGATTCGTCGGCGTGGCAGGTAGCGCATACCGGTTTCGCCACGTTCGCCGGATGCGGGAACTTCTCGTGCTGCTCGTGGCAGGTGTCGCACGTCAGGCTGCCGTGCGCGCTTTTGGTGAGCTTTCCCGCCTGCTCCGTGTGGCAGGTGGTGCACTCCTCGGCCGGCAGCACTCCCTGGAAAAGAAAACCGACCAGCAGCAGAAGCAGAGGTGGGCCAAATCGGGTCAAACGTATCCTACGGGTGTCCATATGCTAGTTCCGTTCGGCGTCGCCATCCACATCGTGCCGTTTAATGGCTGAGTACGGCAGGGGAGGTCCATCGTCGCCCCGCATCTAACGCGGCGCGGCCGAAGTCCCTCCCTGTGGCCTCTTCGATCGCGTCCACCACCAGCAACAGATACGCATCCAGCGTGCACTGCACGTCGTGCCGTTTCTCGCAGGAACCGTCTGTGGACTGTTCCTGGCAGATCACGCACACTTCGCCGCGGATCGCCGCTACGTAATCGTTGACATTGTCGCTGTCGGTGGACTGAATCGCATGGACAACCTGGGGAAACAGGCGGAACAGGGCACACTCTTCGGGCCGTTCCAGGCCGCAACACCCTTCCGGTGTGCGGTCGGTACAGTACCGGCAGAGCTTGTTGCGAACAATTGCTTCCAGTTCGGCTAATGATCGCTCCACGGATCGCTCCACGGAATGCCTCCTTTCCCCAAGTCGCCGCATTACTTCTTTGTGTATCCTTCGAAACTGTGATTGTGATCCTTGTAATAGTTGCCGGCGTCGTTCAGCTCTTTCGGCTTCGCCTTCGCATCCACATGGCAGAAGGTGCAGGCTTTCTTTTCGCTCTTGGTGTACTCGGGCTTGGCATAAGACGCGGTTGTCAGCACCGCGAAACCACAGGCCAGGATGACGGCTGGCGCAATCAACTTCAACTTCGACATAGTAGGACTCCTTGGTAATAATCCGACACTTGCGTGACGTTTCTCATTTACTGCGTTCCTGAGAATTCAAATAGGCGATCAGATCCGCCATTTCCAGCGACTCGATCCGCGGCCAGCCCAATTTGCGGCCCCGCATCTTCTCCAGCATGATCGGCCCGTGATGAAACAGGGCGGACACCATCCCGGCGGCGCTGAAGGTGTTGGCTAGCGTCTGCAATTTCGGCGCGCCCGAACTCGGGTCGTCGTGGCAGGTCACACACTTCTTCGCGGTGAATACTTTCTTGCCCTTAGCCGGTTCTCCCGTGCCTGCAAAAAACTGCTTCGCCCAGAGAAAGCTGAGCAACTCCCGCATCTCGCCAGCCTGGAACTGCACCGCCGGCGCGCCCGCGTCGGCCATCTTCGGTGCGTGATTCCACATCGCGGAGGCAATCTCCGTCAGCGTCGTCCCGCGGATCCGGCTGGCCAGCGCCGAGCCTTCCTTATGGCAGCCCGCGCAGCCCTTCGATTGGAACAGGGCCGCGCCATCGGCGCCAGACGTAGTCTGGAACCCGCCCTGTTTGTCTTGCAGCGCCGGCAGGTTGCGCAGATACACCAGCAGGTCCACCAGGTCCTGCGCGCTCAACTGCGGCAAAGTCACTTTCTTCGTGGCCGCCACTTCGCGCATGCGCGGCAGGTGGTTCCACATCGCTTCCGCCAGCGTAAACGGGGAGTTCAGCGTATGCCACTCGCTCACCGCCGGCGCGCCTTCCGGACCCTTGCTCGTCAGTCCGTGGCACTGCGCGCACACCCGCTCCGTGAACAGGCGCTTGCCCCGTCCCGCGTCGCCCGGCTTCTCAAAGAAACGCGCCGAGTAAAAGTACGCGAAAAGATCGGCCGCTGCCTGCGGAGTCAGGTCCGGGACCTTCACTCCCTTCTCTTTCATCGTCTCCCACATGTTCGGCGCGTGGTTCCACATGGTGGAGGCCAGCGCCGCGGGCGTGAAATCGCGATCCACCAGCCGTCCCAGATCGGGACCAACCTTGCCGCCTTTGCCGTTCACGCTATGGCATTTCACGCAGGAGAGCGACTCGAACAATCCCAGTCCCCGCTCCGAGTCCGCCGTCAGCGCCGTAGTCTGCGCCGCCGCTGTTGATGCCAGTGGCGCCGTCGCCAATAGCGCCGATCCCAGAAGTATGGCAATCCGTGTCGTCATCTCGTAATCCTCACTCCGGCCGTCACCACTTGTGTGCGGAAGCCCTCGTACAGATAAAGGGCCTCGCCGTAGTCATAATATCGCCACTCTGTGAACCACCCGAACTTCGTTGTGAAAGGGACCCACAAATTCAACCTCGGCTGGTAGGACGACGTGGCCCGGCTGCCGGAGGAGAGGAACAGCGAACCCCCCGCTTCCAGCGTCGGTGCGATCGTCGCCGTGTGCGGCAGTCTCACCTTGAGCAGCCCCGTGGCCGTGTGCGCGTTCTCCCGGTAGATCGATTGCTGCTGCGAGAGATCCTGCGGCATCAGGTAGCCAAGATTCGACCGCATATTGGAGCGGCTATAGGAGCCGATCAGGTCGACGTATTTCAGAATTGCCGGCTTCCACTGCAACGAAAGCGATTCCTGGCTGGCCAGGTAATCGTACTTGATCCCCGTTGTCGGATTCTGATTGTTCAGCCGCAGGAAATCCGCCGACAGGTTCAGCGATTTCGCCACCTGGTAGCGCGCCTGCGCGCGTACCTTCTGGTAGTTGTACAGGCTGGTCCGGAAGTATGTGCCCGTCGAGGTGCCGAGTTCCCCATCCGCCGTCAGCACGAACTTCTGCCCCGCGCGGTACGTGCCGCCGATCAGCGCCACATTGCGCCGCAGCGTGCCGGTCATCGAATTGGAAACGCCCGCCACCGGAAGCACCAGGTCCCGCGCATCGCCCCACACGAACCGGTATCCCGCGCGCAGCGTCAGTTTCTTCGCCGCGTCCACAATCACGTCCGTCTGGTGCTGGCTGTAGTTGTTTGCGAGCGAAGAGGCCAAGAGCGCCGCCGTGGATTGCGAAAGCCCGGTGCCGGTCATCGCCAGCGAGGAACTCGCCGACCCGGCGTTGTGCATCCGGTCGGTCAGCCACGATTCCACCACCCGGATCCCCTTGACGGGCCGGAGTTCCGCGCCCAGATTGGCCGTGGTGTGCGGCATCTTGGAGGCGGCGGCGAGCAGGAACTGCTCGCTCTTGTAAAACAGAATCTGGCTCTGCAGATACAGATTGCCCGCGTCTGCCTGTTGGTAATTCACGTCGCTGTGCGGCTGGCTGAACAGGAATTGCCCGTACAGGTCGATCCGGCTCGCCACATTGTAGGTGATCAGCCCCTTGGTGTAGACGCTGTTGCCCTTGATGCCGTAGGTTGCCAGCAGGCTCGTCAGGTTCAGCTTCTGTCCGAACACCAGCGTGTTCACATTGCCGTAATTGGCCGCGCCCGGAGTGTCGTACACATTCTGGTCGTCCGTGAATGAGGTGCCGCCCTGCTCCAGCGTCGCGTGCACGCGCCGCAATTCGATCCGGAAGCCGCCCCGGTAGAGGTTGGTCCGGTCGCTCAGTTTGTTCGGCACCGGATACTCGTTGCCCTGCGAAACGAACGCCGTGGCGCCCGAGCCCGAATTCGAATTCCGGTCGTACGCCAGATACGGCACGATCCAGTATCCCGGCAGTAAATCCAACTCGAAGCTCGCAATCCGCCGCCGCATATCGAAGGATTGTTCGCTCAACGTGATGCCGCGCCCGAGCAGCGGATCCGCATAAGAGGGCAGCATGTTGAAGTACGCGATGTTGCGGTAGTCGGCCGTGAAATCGTACATCCGCGCCCGCTTCAGCCCCACATGCAGTGTGGAGTAGGGGTCGCCGCCCCAGCCGTACGCACGCACATCCAGCCGGTCGAAGCCGCGCCGCTTCGGGTCGATGATGGTGAAATCCGCGCCCAGCAGTTTCGGGCCCGATCCCAGGTCCACGATGCTGCGGTAGGTGGCCATGCTGCCGGCCACGTCGCTGCGCCATCGGTACCCGAAATCGATCGAGCCTTTCAGCCAGTTCTCGGCATTGGGATCCGCCGCGGGCTTTGGCGCCGGCGCGGGCGCGGCGTCAGCCGGCTTCGCATCGGCCGCTTTCGCGTCAGGAGCCTTCGCGTCGCCAGCGGGCTTCTGCTCCGCTGCCGGCTTGGCGTCCGCCGCGGTAGTCGCCGCGGCGGTGGTGGGCTGCGCTTGCGGTTGCTGCGCAGCCAGTGGCAATAGGCACACGATCAGGAGGAGCGGTCTCATTTCAGTAGATTCCGGTCCACGTGGCTTCCGTGGATCTTCTGGTGGCACACCGTGCAGTTCTGATACCGCGGAGAGCGGAGATCGTGGAAGGCCGGCGGCACCACACCGGCGACGCTCGAGGGTGCGGCCGGCAGGTTCGCATGGCACTCCAGGCACACCTGATTGACCGTCGGTCGCGTCAACATTCTTGGATTTGCCGAGCCGTGCGCTTCGTGGCAGGCGCCACAGCCTTCAAACTTCACCGGCGCATGGTCGAACGTGAAGGGCCCGCGCTTGTCGCCGTGGCATTTGAAACAGCCCGGCTCGTTCGCGCCCATACTCCGCAGGATCGGCGATTTCGTGGCGGTATGCGGATTGTGGCAATCCACGCACGTCATCGCGCCTTCGGGAACTTTGTGATGGAATGGCTTCTGGAACTGCGCCACCACATTCGTGTGGCACGTGCCGCACACATCCGCCGGCACCTTCCCGACCGCCTTCTTCGCCGCCGCGCCTTCATCCAGCGCCACCAGGTTCGCCGTGTGGCCGGCCGGGACGTTGGTATGGCACGACACGCAGGCGTCGCCGCCCCCCGCTACCGGAGGATGGCTGGTGTGCCCGGCGTGCACATGGCACTCTGCCGTCAGGCAGTTCACCGGCTCGGCTCCGCCAGCCTTCGTCTTCTTCGCCGCCGTTGCCTTGGCTGCGGCCTGAGGCGCCGCCTTGGCCTCCACTTTGGCTTCGGTCTTTACTTCGGCTTTCGCTTCAGCCTTGGGCTCGGCTGCTGCCGGTGCCGCGGCTGCCGCTGCGTCGTCGGTGGGCGGCTTGCGGTGCATCGAGTGGCACGTGGTGCACGCGCTCTGCCCGCCCGCATGGCGTTTCTTGTCCCCGTGGCACGTCAGGCAGATCGCCCGGGAGGCGCCCGTTTCCATCGTCTTGGGATTGTTGATGTCGTCCTTGGCGAGACTCTCCGTGTGGGCGGAAGCTCCTCCATGGCACGCTTCGCAGGCGTGACCCTGAACCTTCCGCCGCGGATCTGTCTCCAGCTTCCGATGCGGATTCTTCAGCAGCATCGCCTTGGGAATGTCTTCGTGGCACATGGCGCAAGCTTCCGAACCGACGATTTTCCGTTCTTTCGCCGGCGCGGGCGCTGCCGCCGCTGCCTTCTCCTGAGCGCTTGCGGATGCGGCTGCTATCAGGAAGAGCGCCGCTCCTAGTGCGATTTTAATATTGCGCATGGACCTGACCTACACTGTATGGGGCGCTGGCCGAGTGGCAAACCGTGCAACTCTCTCCCAGCACCGTCGTGTTCTGCAACGTATGTCCCGCCGTCTCCAGGCTCGTATGGCAGCCCGTGCACGCCGAGGAGACCGCCGGGATCGGGTTGATCGGTCCCTGCGGGTCCACTACCTTGTTCTTGCCCACCGGCAGCGTCTGCTCACTGTTGTTCACGTGGCAGATCGAGCAGTTCCGCGTATCGCCCACCCCACCCGTGGCGCTCATCGCCGGGTAGCGGACATCGCTGAAATCGTTGTGGCTTCCGCCGAATCCCACGATCGAATACGTGCGCCCGTCAGCCAGCATGTTCTCCCCCGTATGGATGCGGTGCACCATCAGGTTGAAGTTGACACCCTGCGCCGGCGCCGCTTTATCCGCCGCCACCACCGCCACCGGCCGCACCGAGGAATCCGTGTTCGAGGGGTTGTGGCACAGCGAGCAGTATTCCGTCTGGTTCCGCAGCGTCCCGTGTACCGAAAGCGATACGTGGCACTGATTGCAATTGCTCGTCGCCACGATCGTCCGCCGCGGTACCAGCGGACTGCCGTCCACCGAGAAGCTCACTACCTGATTCTTGGCGCCGTACTGCACATTCTGTTGCGTCGTCGTGCCCGCCAGAATCGTCTCCGTGCGCCGTGCTTCCACGCCGATCGAGTAAGTGCCCGTCGCCTTCGCCGGCACCGTGTGTTTGAAGGTGTAGAGGCAGCTGCCGTCCGAACCGCAACTCGCACTCGTCGCACTCTCCGTCACGTAGCCCGGCGTCGTCACATCGCTGCCGAAACTCGTGTAGCCGTAGTCGGAAGTCGGTCCCGCCATCGTGAAGGAGATCGAACCCAGCGCCGAAATCGGCAGCGGCGCTCCGTTCCCGTTCTTGATCGTGAAGTTCACCGAGGGCGCCTTCCCCGCCGTGCCGTTCTGAATCTTCGTAATGTTGACCACCAGGCCCGTCAGCGAGGCCGATTCCGTCGCGATCGTGTGCGCGCCCTTGATCGACGCGTCGAATTCCAACTCGCCCTGCGGGATGTGGCAGATCGAGCACATCGTATCGTCCACCATCGGTCCGCCCGCGTGATTTGCGCCGGTCGTGAAGTTGATGTCGTCGTGGCAGGCGCCGCACGCAATCCGCGTCGGCTTCAGCAGGTAATTCTTCGCCTGCGCCGCGCCCACGTTCTGCTGATGGCACGTCTCGCAGCGCCGTACATCCGCCGGATACACTACCGTGGACCAGTCCGTCACCGCCTGATTGAAGCCGATGATCTGGTAAGGCTTACCCGCCTTCACGCTTGGCAGGCTCGATCCCATGTGGATCTTGTGCGCCATTACCTTCATATCGAGCGTATTGCCCGTGTCCGGGTCGATGGTCTGCGGAGTGTGGCACAAAATGCAGAGTTCCACGCCGCGCCGTGAGCCGCCGTGGAAAGAGAGTTGATCGTGGCAGTTGTTGCAGCCCGAGGTCCGCACCACGTCGCGCGTCACCGTGACCGCTCCGCCCGCCGGCACGAAGGTGAATACGTTGGAGGCATACTCCACCCCCAGCCCGGATGCCGAGAGGTCTCTCGATCCATACAGGCCGATCGTGTGCGTCGCCGTCGCGTCAAAACCCGTCGGCGCTTTGATCCCGAACTTGTAGGAATAGACGCCGTCGCTCACCACCGTCCACGTCCCGCCCGAATCCGCGCCCGCCTGAATCGCCGATACTTTGGTGATCGGGCTCGTCTGCGTCCGCGTCGTGTAGGCCACATACTGCGTCTGGCCTTTGGGGATGGTCGCCGCAACCAGACTCATCGAGATCGCGCCGGCCGTCGTGGCTCCGGTCCGGTCCAGCGGGACCCCCGTCGGATCCGTCACCGATACCGTCGCCGTGATCGTGCCGTCGCTCGCGATCTTCGCGCCCGTGACCGTCATCACCAGGCCCGGCCGCGCAAAGGCCGCTGCGGAAGGATCCGCCGCCAGCGCCCGTTGCCGCTGCGTGAAGTCGAGCTTCCGGCGGGCGATGTTCCCCAGTTTGGTCGCAAGCCTGCTTCCAGGTCCGGTCCCAGCCCCCATCAATGTCATGGCGAGTACGGCAAGAATCACCGCCGATCGCTTGATCTGAAACAGGTTTTTCACGCTGTCACCCTTCCTGTGGTATTTTCCAACATTAGCATTTCCCGCACTTCGGATTCCTTCGCAAGCGTATGGAATGAAACACCCATGCCGCTCATTGCACGTTTCCCCATGCCGCTCATTGCACGTTTCCCCATGCCGCTCATTGCACCAGCACCGGGCGGCTCATGCGCCGTGCCTCGACCGCCGCCCGAGCGGGTTCGTACGTGCAACCCGGATCCTCGGCCAGAAAATCTCCCGTTGCCGCATACGCCCGCGCCCGGGAACCGCCGCACACTCTTCCGTATTCGCAGAACCCGCACTTGCCTTCGCGTCCCCGGGAATCGCGCAGAATGCGGAACAGGCTGGAGTTGCGGTATACCTCCACCAGCGAATCCCGCCTCACGTTGCCCGCCGAGACCGGCAGGAAACCGCTCGGATGAATCTCCCCGGTATGCGAGATGAACAGGCTTCCGCGCCCGTCGCTAACAGCCGCGCAGCGTTCCCGGCTCTCGCCTTGCCCGCTCTCCGACTGCTCGCTGTCTACCAGGTGCCGCCGGTAGTGCGCCGCTTCGTTCGTCACCACTTCGAACGGCGCCCAGCTCGAAATCGCCTGCAGTTGCTCGAACACCTGCTCGTATTCGTCCGCCAGCAATGCCTGGTTCTTCCAGCCGCCCAGCGGCACCGGGAAGAACAGGCTCCAGGTGTGCGCTTCCACGCTCGCCGCGATCTCCGCGATCTGCTCCAGCGAGTGCAGGTTGCGGTGCGTCACCGTGGTGCGGACCTCCGTTCGCAGGTCCATCAGCCGCGCGTCTTCCAGCGCTTCCACCGCCCGCTCGTAGGCGCCGTCCACACCCCGGAAGCCATCGTGCTGCCACGCGTTGGGTCCGTCCAGGCAAATCGACATCCGCTCGACTCCGCAAGACTGCAGCCGCCGCATCGCATCGCGCGTGAGTAGTGGTGTCGCGCGGGGGCAGATTTGGGTCCGAAGCCCCAGCGCGACACTGCGGCGCAGAAGGGAGGTGAGGTCTGGCCGCTTCAAGGGATCGCCGCCGGAGAACATGAGGAGCGGCGTCCCGAATTCACGAATCTGTTCCAGCAGCCGGAAGCCCTCCCCGGTGGTCAGTTCCGCCGGATCCGGGTACGGGTTTGCTCCCAGCCTGCACGAGGCGCATCCCAGGTCGCACGCCTGCGTCGTCTCCCAGGTAACCACCAGTGGCGCCTGATCGATGTTCATCGGTGTGCTCACGGGATGCATCGCTAACTTCAGTGCAATCCTGCCGCCATCTGTAAGTTGCTTAGTATGAGTAGCTTGAACGGAAAAGTGCGGGATTTGACCCAGACCTTGCGTCGCTTAGCGCAATCCTAAGCCTCGCCTACGACTCGATCGAAGCCTCGAACGCCGCCTCTCCCGGCACATATTTCACGTGGAATCCGAGCTTGCGGCAGATCTCCTGCATCGCCCGGTTCTGTTCCAGAATGTAACCGTAAATCCGCGGAATCCGCTCGCCCCTCCCGATCCGCAGCAGGTGCGTCAGCAGTTCCGTGCCGATCTCGGAGTGCTGCCACGGGTCGCCTACCAGCAGCGCGAACTCCGCCTCCGCCCCGCCCGGTTCCCGGTTCAGCCGCCCTACCCCTACGATCTGCCCGATCCCGTTCTCCGCCACCAGCACCATCTGCCGGTCGTAGTCCCCGAAGCAGATCCGCGTCAGCCGCTCGTGCGAGACCCGTTCGCTCAGGCTCAGGTGATGGAAGTAGCGCAGGTACACGCTGCGCTCGCTCAGCGATTCGTGGAAGTGCACCATCGCCGGTTCGTCCTCCGGCCGGATCGGCCGCAGCGTCAGCGTGCTGCCGTCCCGCATCGCCCCGGTGGTGACGTATTCGGAGGGGTAGGGCCGGATCGCCGGATGCGGCAACTGCGCGTCCGACAGGCTCCATTCGTGCAGCACAATGCGCGCGTCCAGCGCCACAATTCCCGCCGCCGAAGCCACCAGCGGATTGATGTCGATCTCGCGGATCCGCGGCTGTTCCGCCACCAGTTGGCTGAACCGCACCAGAATCTGTTCCAGCAGCGGCAGGTCCACCGGCTTGCGGCCCCGCACGCCTCTCAGCGCCTGGTAAATCTTCGTCTGCTCCATCAGCCGCCGCGCCAGCGTGGAGTTCAGCGGCGGCAGCCCCAGCGCCCGGTCGCGCAGCACTTCCACCAGCTGTCCCCCTGAGCCGAACAGCAGCACCGGTCCGAATTGCGCATCCACGCTCGAGCCCAGAATCAGCTCGTACGCTTCGCGCGTATCCACCATCGGCTGCACCGTCACGCCCTGAAAATGCCCCGGCCCCGCATGCGCCGCCGCCCCGGCTTCGATCAGCTTCCAAGCCGCCCGCACGCTCGCTTCGTTGCGCAGGTTCAACTGCACCCCGCCCACATCCGTCTTGTGCGAAATCGTCAGCGAGCGCAGCTTCAGCGCCACCGGATACCCCACCTCCGCCGCCAGCCGTACCGCTTCGTCCTCAGCGTCCGCCACCTCCGTGCGCACCGTTGGAATCCCATACGCCGCCAGCAGCCGCTTCGATTCCGCCTCCGGCAGCAGCGTCTGTTCCGCCACCTTCGCCGTCGCCAGAATCGCTTCCGCCACGGCGCGGTCGCTCTGCGTCGCCACCGGCTCCGGCGTCTCGTAGAGCGCACGCAGGTTCGAACTGTACTGCCACATGTACGTGAATGCGCGCGCCGCCGTATCGGGGAAGGGGAATGACGGGATGCCGCTCGCATTCAGCACCGCGCGTCCCGCTTCCACCGTCGCCCCGCCCAGCCAGCTTGCCAGCATCGGCTTGCCCGGGATCTTCGCAAACGGCTTCAACTGTTCCGCCACCCGCGCCGGATCTGTAATCCCCTGCGGGGAAAACGTCATCAGGATTCCATCCACGTTCGGATCCTTGGCTGCGATCGCCATGGTCTGCGAGTAGAGCTTAACCGGCGCGTCGCCGAAGATATCGATCGGGTTCTGGTGGCTCCAGTGCGAAGGCAGAATCGCATCCAGTTCCGCGATCGTCGCCGCCGAGAGCTCCGCCAGTTCGCCCCCGCCCATCATCAGCGCGTCCGTTGCCAAGACGCCCGGCCCGCCCGCATTCGTCACAATCAACAGCCGTGGACCGCTCGGCCGCGGCTGCTTCGCCAGCGTATCCGCCATATAGAACAGGTCGCTGATCCGGTTCACGCGCAGCACGCCCGAACGCCTGAGCGCCGCGTCCAGCACTTCGTCGCTGCCCGTCAGCGCGCCCGTGTGCGAAGCCGCCGCCCGCGCCGCCTGCTCCGAACGCCCCGCTTTGATCACGATGATCGGTTTGGTCAGCGCCACTTCCCGCGCCGCCGAAAGGAAACTGCGCGCATCCCCCACCGATTCCATGTACATCAGAATCGCGCTCGTGCGCCGGTCCTCGCCCAGGTAGCTGATCAGGTCGCCCCAACCCACATCCAGCATCGAACCCGTGGACACAAACGCGCTGAACCCCACCTTCTCGCGGATGCTCCAATCCAGAATCGACGTGCACAGCGCCCCGCTCTGGCTCAGGAATCCGATCGAGCCCGAGGGCGCCGGATTGCCCGCGAAGGTCGCGTTCAGCCCGCTCAACGGCGCCATCAGCCCGATGCAATTCGGCCCCAGCACGCGCATCTTCCCCCGCGCCGCCAGGATCTCCTGCTCCAGTTGCACGCCCCGCGCGCCCGCTTCCTTGAAGCCCGCCGAGATCACGATCGCCGCCGGAACCTTGGCCGCCGCGCACTCCCGCACCACGCCCGGTACCGTCTCCGCCGGCGTCACGATCACCGCCAGGTCGATCGGCTCCGGCACCGCGCCAATCGAGGCGTACGCCTTCTTCCCCAATACTTCCGTGCGCTTCGGGTTTACCGGATACACCGCGCCCTTGTACGTGGCCAGGTTCTGCATCACCGTGCGCCCCACGGTGCCTTCTGCTTCCGATGCTCCGATCACTGCGACGGTGTAAGGGGCAAAGAATTCGGTCAGGGCCGGACGGCTGCTGGCGGACACGTCCATCGAACTACTCATGCCCTCCCAGCGTGCACACCGCGTGCCAAGTCCAAGTGGCCTGTTATCAGTCGTTTGGTCTGGGCTTAATGGGATTGTTGGGTCTTTTCACGCATGCCCGGCCGCCTGCTGCTACCGGCGGACACTGCCTAGAGGTTGTGCTTCTTGAGCTTGTAGCGCAGCGCGTCCCGCCCGATCCGCAACAGCCGCGCCGCCTGCGATTGGTTCCCGCCCGCCTGCTCCAGCGCGCGGATGATCAACTGCCGCTCCTGATCCTCCAGCGTCGCCACTTCCGCGCTGTTCGCCACATCCGGAGCCAGCGCCGGAGCGTCGCTCGCCGAATGCAGGTATTGCGGCAGGTCCGGCACGTCGATCGTGTCCCCCTGCGCCATCATGCACGCGTGCCCGATCACGTTCTCCAACTCGCGCACGTTCCCCGGCCAGCTATGCAGCGAAAGCCGGATCTGCGCCCGCGGACTCAGTCCCCGGATCCGCTTCCCGTACTGCGCCGCGAAACGGCTCACGAAGAAACGTTCCAATAGCGGCAGATCCTCGCGCCGCTGCGAGAGCCGCGGCACTTGAATTTCCACCATCGACAGCCGGTAGTAGAGATCCTCGCGGAAACGCTTGTCCGCAATCCCCGCGCGCAGGTCGCGGTTGGTCGCCGCAATCACCCGCACATCCACCTTCCGCGGCGTCAGCGAGCCCACCCGCTGCACTTCCTGGTTCTGCAGCACCCGCAGCAGCTTCGCCTGCGTCGCCAGCGGCATATCCCCGATCTCGTCCAGGAAAAGCGTGCCGCCGTGCGCGTGCTCCACCAGTCCCGCCTTGTCCGTCGCCGCGCCCGTGAAGGAGCCCTTCACATGGCCGAACAATTCGCTCTCGAACAGCGTCTCCACCACCGCCGAGCAGTTCAGCACCACGTACCGTCCGCTCGCCGCCGGACTCAGCCGGTGCAGCGCCTGCGCCGCCAGGTCTTTTCCCGTGCCCGTCTCGCCCGTGATCAGCACCGTGCGGTAATGCGGCGCCACCCGCCGGATGCGCGAGAACAGATCCCACATCAGCGGGCTGTTGCCGATGATGCCTTCGAACTCCGAACTCGTCAGCAGTTCGTCCTCAAGCTGCGAGGCGTGCTGCCGTTTGCGCGCGCTCTCGATCAGCCGCCCCACCCGCTCCCGCAGCGAGGCTAGCGAGACCGGTTTGTTCAGGTAATCGCACGCGCCCTTTTTGATCGCCTCCACCGCCGATTCCGTCGAGTAGTGCGCCGTCATCAGCACCACGTCGATCGAAGGGTCGAACTCCATAATCCTGTCCAGGACGTCCAGCCCGGTCAGGCGCGGCATCACCAGATCCGTCAGTACAATCTGCGGATGGTGTTCGAAGATCAGGTCCAGTCCCTGCTCCGGGTCCGACGCGGTGAGTATCTCCACATCGGGCTGCGCCAAGGCGCTAGAGAGCAGTTCCAGACTGCCGGGGTTATCGTCGATAATAAGCAGCGTAATCGTCTGCCTGCGTACGGTTGGCATTGAGCCTTACTATCGTAGCAGGCGCAGCAGGCGTTCGACTTCGCTTCGTAAGACTTGCAGCCGGATCGGCTTGGTCACATATCCCGTGAATCCGATCGTCAGCGCCCGCTCCCGGTCGCCCTGCATCGCGCTCGCGGTCAATGCCATGATCGGCGTGTCGTGGAACCGCTCGTCCTTGCGCAGTTCCTCCAGCACGCTGAACCCGTCCAGACCCGGCATTTGCAGGTCCAGAATGATCATGTCGGGCTCCGCGCTCCGCGCGTTCTCGAGCGCTTCGATGCCGTCGGCTGCCTCCACCACGGAGTAGCCTTCCTTTTCCAGCACCGTGCGCACCAGTTCGCGGCTGGTCGCTTTATCGTCTGCGATCAGGACTTTTTTCATGCGCGTGCCCTCATAGGACAGGTGCGGAGAAGGGAAGCCGGACAGTGAAGCAACTGCCGTTGCCCGGTTCGCTCGCGAGCGAAATGCGCCCGCCGTGCTGCTCCACCAGGTGTTTGGTGATTGCCAGTCCGAGCCCCGTGCCTTCCTTCACTCCCTTGGTGGTGGCTCCCACCTGATAGAACTTGTTGAATACCGACGCGTGCTGCTCCTTGGCGATGCCGATCCCGGTATCCGTCACCGCGACCTGCAGCATGCCTTCGTCCTCGCCCGCTTCCACGTGCACTTTCCCGCTGTGCGGCGTGAATTTCACCGCGTTGCTCAGCAGGTTGTAGAGCACCTGCTTGAAGCGCACGCGATCCGCATCCAGTGCCGAACTCACCACCACATT
>CAIRBY010000317.1 GCA_903876865.1 uncultured Acidobacteriia bacterium | reverse complement strand
GTGCCGAGGGCGGTGAGAAAGCCGCGGCTGAGCAGCACCATGGCGAAGGCAATGCGGTAACTGGCGCCGGTGATGTGGAGGTAGCCATACTTCACGTCCATGATGCGGCTGAAGACGAGGAAGAGGAAGAAGAGCAGGACGTGAAAGCCGAATCGCTGGAATGAGGACGTATCGTCCACGACTTCCGTGAAGCCGAGGTTGCGCTGCGGTGACCAGGGTAGGTTGGGATTGGGATAGGGAGCTGCGGTCATGCGGCAAACGCTTCGGATAGAAGTCCAGTTTAGATTCTACCATCGGCGCCAATGCTACCCCATGGATTGGAGGTACTAGAACTTACCCACGGAGCGGAAGGCTAACCTGGGGGATTTTGGAGGGCAGCTAAGGTGAATTCCGGTCCAGAAGAGCGGTGCGGAGTTTGAGGTAGGCGGTGCCGCCGAGGGTTTTGGCGATGCGCTTGGCCTTCCAGAGCGCGGCCTGACGCAGGCATTGGGCGGGGCGGCCGGCGGCGAAACCGGCGGACCATTCGGGGCCCATGCCGCGCTGGAGGGAGTAGCGGCCGAGCACGAGGCACCCGGCGAGGGAGGAGATGCGGGCGGTGGGTTCGGAAGTGAAGAGCGCGCGGATTCCGGCAGCCTGGGCGGACTGGCCGACCTGGGAGGAGTAGAAGCCGCCGGGGACGGAGGCGACGGTAACGGGTTCACCGAGGATTGCGGAGAGGCGGGCGAGGCTCTGGCGCCACTCGCGATCGAGTTCGGGGCGGGAGAGGGCGGACATGCGGGTGGGGTGGGAGCAGGAGTGGCTGCCGACGACGTGGCCGCGGCGGTGGAGGTCGAGGATTTGGGCTTCGGTGAGGAAGCCGGGGGTGCCGATGCGGTCGGTGGTGATGAAAAAGTGTCCGCGCCAGCCGTGCTGTTCGAGCAGGGGGGCGATGGGGTGGTGGAAGCTGGCGCCGCCATCGTCGAAGGTGAGGAGGACGGAATTGGGAGCGAGGGCGGGGAGGGTGGCGACGGAGGGCGCGGCGGCGGCGATGGCGGCGAGGTGGCGTTCGAAGGGAGCGCGTTCGAGTTTGTAGAGATGCGCGCCTTCGCCGGGGAAGCCACTGGACTGGTAGTCGCCGTTTTCGACCACATCGTGAAACATGAGAGAGCGGGCGCGCATGTTGGATAGATCCATTTTAGAGATGGATGGGGCCATCGCCATCGCCTCGGTTGATGTGGAACTGATCGGCGGCGGCTCCGCGGGCAGCTTCGGCGAAGGCGGGGGAGAGGGCGTAGAAGTAGTTGGTGGGGCCCTGGCGGAAGCCGGATTGGAGCAGGGCGCCGGACCATGCGGCGTGGAGCTGGTTGGAGACGATCAGATCGACGCCGCGCTGCTGGAGGAGGC
Organism: uncultured Acidobacteriia bacterium; assembly: GCA_903876865.1. Taxonomy (GTDB): domain Bacteria; phylum Acidobacteriota; class Terriglobia; order Bryobacterales; family Bryobacteraceae; genus Solibacter. The sequence continues at coordinate 1,605 of CAIRBY010000317.1, read as the reverse complement.
AGGCGGCGGCGCGGATGACGGCGGCGGCGGCGGACGGGGCGGCGAAGCAATCGACGATGGCGCCGATGCGCATGTTACCGAACTGTTTGTGATCGCGCATTTGGGTATCGAGGACGACAGCCCAACCTTCGGGGACGCGGACGCGGAGGAAGCGGGGATCGGAGGGCGGGTAGAGGGCGTCGAGAGTGGCGGCATCGCGGGAGGCGAGCAGAGCGTAGTCGGCGCGGACGCGATCCCAGAGAGCGTCGGCCCAAGGGGAGAAGGAGGGCGCGAGATCGAAGGGCACGGCGGGGAGGCGGCGGGAGATGCCGAGCAGGTTCATGCCGAGCCACGCGGCGCCGGTGAGCGCGGCGAAATCGAAGGCGAAGCGGCGCAGGGGCGAGGTGCGCAGGGGGCGGATATTGCGCAGGAAGGCGGCGGGGTGGAGGACTTTGAAATAGAACGGGACGGGGTGGATAGGCCAGCGGAGGCGCTGGAGCATCTGGGGGAGGGGCCTGTCGATTCCGCCCATGCCGAGGGCGTAGAGGCGCGGTTGGCGGCGGAGGGCGTCGCGGACGAGTTGGAGGCCGAGGGTGGCGTAGGCGCGGTTGACGATGCCTTCGGAGAGGGGCAGGCGGTAGTGGGCGGCATCGACCGGGTTGCCGGAAGCGAAGAAGTTCTGGTGACGGAGGATGTAGCCGCCGTGGACCGAGTGAGGCTGGTCGTCACTTTGAGCGGCGACGAAGAGCTGCATGGCGGGGAGCCAACCGGGGTCGGGGGATTCGGGGAAGCAGGAGTCGGGGGAGATTCCGGCGGCGATGAGACGCTGGTTGAAGGCCTGCACGGCGGGGATTTCGGCGGGGGTGAAGGGCTGAATCTGGAGGGACATCAGTGGAGGGACATCAGGCGCCGCTGCGGGCAGAGACGAGTTGGGCGATGGCAGAGATGGAGCGGGCCTGGTCCATTTCCTCGGGGAGGAACTGGAAGTGGAACTCCTCCTCGACGGCGAGCATGAGGTTGAGGTGCTGCACGGAATCCCAGGCGGGAACGGTGTCAGGGGAGGAATCTGAGGAGACCTCGGACTGAAGGATATCGGAAGCGATTTCCCGAACGCGTGTGAGTACTTGTTCGTTCATGCGAGAGTCTGTTTCATTATGACATTGAGCGGAACAAACGGCTTTGGGGGTAGAGTGGGTTCTGTGAAGCGAAAGCGGCAGCCGGTACTGTTGATGGCCCGGGAGTTGGGGCTGGGAGGGACGGAGCGGCAACTGGCGGAGATTGCGGCGTCCCTGGACCGGGACGAGTTCGAGGCGCACGTGGGGTGCTTCACGGGCGGCGGCTTCCGGGCGGAGGAGTTGCGGGCGGCGGGGGTGCCGATACTGGAGTTGGGGGTGAAATCCTTCGTATCCGGGAGCGCGGTGGCGGGGGCGCGGAAGATGGGGGCGTATCTGCGCGCGCACGGGATCCGGCTGGTGCATGCGTTCGACGTGCCGATGGATCTGTTCGCGGTGCCGGTGGCGCGGTGGTATGGCGCTCCGGTGGTGCTGGCGAGCCAGCGGGCGCACCGGGCGCTGACGCCGGGGATGACGCGGAGGCTGCTGCGGGTGATGGACCGGATCGCGGACG
>CAIRBY010000316.1 GCA_903876865.1 uncultured Acidobacteriia bacterium | reverse complement strand
GCCCGAATAGAGCGCCGGCAATTCGGCGTCCGCCACCTCCCCCACCAGCCGCAAGCCCGGCTCCGGCGCGATCACCGGCGCATCGGCGCGCCTGCGCCCCGCTACCACCAGATCCACCGTGTGCCGGCGGCGGAACTCGCGCCACGCCCCGAGCAGCATCTCCAGATTCTTGCGCGGTTCCAGCGTGCCCACAAACAGAAAGTACGGCGTCTCAGCCTGTGACGTCTCAACCGGATGGAACCAGTGCGCCGCCGCTTCCGGCACCGCCACCACCTGATCCGGCTGCAGGCGGAAGCGTTCGATCGCGGCCCGCCGCACCTTCTCCCCCGGAGTGATCACCATGGTCGCGAGTCCCAAATCCAACAGAAGCGGAGTGCGCCGCCGCACCCGTTGCGCGGCGTGGTGCCAGCGCTCGTCCATCCAGGGGGAGAGATCGTGCAGCGTCAGTACGCTCGGCCGGCGCGCCAGATACGGCACCGCGAAATCCGGACCGTGCACCACGTCTGCCCGCAGCCGCGCCAACTCCCGCGCCATTCCCCACAGCCACCAGCGCCGCTCCGCCGCATTGCGCGGACCGCCGCCGCGGCGCAGATTCGCCGGCGCCTCCGCCGGCATGGCAAACGGCTGGTCGGAGATCAGATAGAATTCGTCGTCGGGAAACGCGCGCCCCAGCGCGAGGCTCAATTCAGAGGTGTAGCGCGCCAGCCCGCCGCTGGTCAGGGAAAGCGATGCGGCCTCGATCGCCACGCGCATACCGGTAGCGGCTACTCGCCGGTGCGATGCGCGTAGTTGGTCTCGTAATACGCGCGGTATTCCCCGCTCCGCACGTGGCTCACCCAAGCCGAATTGTCCCGGTACCATTGGATTGTCCGCGCCAGTCCCGTCTCAAAATTCATGACGGGCTCCCAGCCGGTTTCGCGCATCAGCTTTTCACTCGAAAGCGCGTACCGCCGGTCGTGACCCGGACGATCCGTCACGTATCGGATCAGGCTCTCCGGCTTCTCCGTGATCGCGAGCAACTGGTGCACCACGTCCAGATTCGGCAGCGAACGGTTGCCGCCAATGTTGTAGATCTCGCCCTCGCGCCCCTGCCGCAGCACCGCCAGAATCCCGCGGCAGTGATCTTCCACATACAGCCAGTCGCGGATTTGCTGCCCGTCGCCATACACCGGCAGCGCCTTGTCCTCGAGGGCGTTAGAGATCATCAGCGGGATCAGCTTCTCGGGGAATTGATACGGTCCGTAATTGTTGGAGGCGCGCGTGATCACCACCGGCAGATGGAAGGTCACGAAGTAAGATCGCGCCAGCAGATCGCTCGCCGCCTTCGATGCCGAATACGGGCTGCTCGGGTTCAGCGGATACTGTTCGTCGGCTTCGTGCGGCGCTTCCAGGCTGCCGTAGACTTCATCGGTGGAGACGTGCACGAAGCGCCCGATCTGGTTGCGTTTGGCGGCTTCGAGCAGGGTGAAGGTGCCGTTGAAATTCGTCCGCACCACCGGTTCCGGCGAGAGAATGCTGCGGTCCACGTGGGATTCGGCGGCGAAGTGCACGATCGCGTCCGGCTTCTCTTCCGCTACCAGCGCCTCCACCAGCGCGGCGTCGCAGATATCGCCGTGCACGAAGCGGTAGCGCTCGCTCGTCGCCACGGACGTGAGGTTTTCCAGGTTGCCGGCGTACGTCAGCGCGTCCAGGTTGACCACCTCCAGGTCCGTCTCGCCAATCGCCATGCGCACGAACGCCGAGCCGATGAAGCCCGCCCCGCCTGTGACAATGATCTTCATTTATTTGTTCTGCGTCTCCCAGTCGTAGTTGATGCCGGAGTCGTTGTAGGGAATGCGCCCCTCGTCCTTGGGGTTGTAGAACTGATCCGTGAGGTACACCAGCATCGCCGGTTGCCCCCCGATCACTTTGTAGCCGTGCGCCACGCCCGGCGGAATCAGCACCTGCCAGGGACGCAGCGCGCCCACATAGAGCGTATTGCGCGCGCCGTAAGTCGGCGAGCCGAGCCGCATATCCGCCAGCACCACCTGCAGCATGCCGGTCACCGGGCACCAGCAATCGTGCTGCATCAGGTGGTAATGGAACGCCTTCACCGTGCCATCGTAGTTCTGCGCGGCCGAAATCTGCGTACGCTCGGACGGGAACGCCGCCGCCAGCCCCTTGCCGATGCGCTGCACTTCCAGGAAGTAGCCGCGATCGTCCGGATAGATCGGGAACGGCTGCACCTTCACCCCCGCGATCAGGTCCGGCGATTCCGGCGAGAGAATCACGTTGCCGATGCCCTTCACGCACTCCGGCACCACCAGATCCAACTCGCCCGATTTCACGAGCGGCCGCCCGGGGACTCCCAATTCCAGCGCCATTACGCCTTCTTGGCGGCCGTATCCGCCACCAGATTCGCCGCGCGCAGCAGCGAATCGAACGTGCCCGCGTCCGTCCACCAGCCGTCCAGGTAAGAGAACGTCATCGTGCCCTCGCGGATGTAGGCGTTATTGACGTCCGTGATCTCCAGTTCGCCGCGGCCCGAGGGCACCAGTGTCTTGATCTTCTCGAACACGCTGGCATCGTACATATAGAAGCCCGTCACGGCGAGGTTGGATTTCGGCTGCGCCGGCTTCTCTTCGATGCCGACGATGTGGCTGCCGTCCACCTCCGCCACGCCGAAGCGCTCGGCGTCAGGCACTTCCTTGAGCAGAATGTGGGCGCCCTTTTCCTGTTGGCGGAAGCGGTCGGCGGCGGCCAGCAGGCTGCCCTCGATGATGTTATCGCCCAGCACCACGCAGATCTTCTGGCCGTCGGCAAAATGCTCGGCCAGCGCCAGGGCGTCGGCAATCCCGCCTTCGCCTTCCTGGTAGGTGTAGTTGATGTGCTTCAGGCCGAACTGCTTGCCATTGGCCAGCAGGCGCAGGAAATCGCCCGAGTTCCGCCCGCCGGTGACGATCAGGATCTCCGTGATCCCCGCGTCCACCAACGCCTGGATCGGATAAAAGATCATCGGCCGGTCGTAGATCGGCAGCAGATGTTTGTTTGTGATCTTGGTGAGTGGGAACAGCCTGCTACCCGTTCCTCCAGCCAGTACGACACCCTTCATAACCCAACATGATAGCGTATGGCGCTTGGACGGCTGTTAGAATACCTTCCATGGAACTCCACAACTGGGATCGGATCCCGGCCGAACAGATGAATCCGCAGATCACCCGCAAGGTGGTTCACTCTGCCCACATGACCATTGCGCGCCTCGTGATTCAGAAGGATGCGGTGGTGCCGGCGCATAGCCACAGTAACGAACAGATCGCCAACGTGGAGACCGGGGCGCTGCACTTTCACATCGGTGGAGTGGATCAGATCGTGCGCGCCGGCGAATCCCTGGTGATCCCCCCGAACGTTCCGCACGGCGTGGTCGCGCTGGAAGAAACCACCGTCACCGATATCTTCACGCCGCGCCGCGAAGACTGGATCTCCGGCGACGACGCCTATTTGCGCCGCTGAAGGCTGAAGAACTCCCGCAGCAGTTCCACGCACTCCACCGCGAGGACGCCTTCCACCACGTTCACCCGGTGATTGAGCACGTCCGAATCGGCGATCTGGAATTTGCTGCGCACGCCGCCGAAGCGCAGATCGCGCGCGCCGAAGACCAGGCGCTCCACGCGCGCCGTGACCAGCGCCCCGGCGCACATCACGCAGGGTTCGAGCGTGCAATAGAGCGTGGCGCCGCCCAGGCGGTAGTTGCCGGCGCGCGCCGCGGCTTCGCGCAGGGCGAGGATCTCGGCGTGCGCCGTGGGGTCCGCCTGCCCGATCGGGGAATTGGCGCCGCGTCCCGTGATCTCGCCATTCACTACCACAATGGCGCCCACCGGAACCTCGCCCGCCACTGCCGCGGCACGGGCAATGTGCAGCGCCTCACGCATGTAATCCTCGTCTGTCACTGAACCTTCTATAATACGGACATCCGCCTATGGCTGAACTCGAAATCCATCACGAATCTGAAGGTCACAAAGATCCCACCGGCCAGAAAGTCGGCATCATGGCTTCGGTGCTCGCCGTACTGCTCGCCGTCGTCACCATCGCCAGCCACCGCACGCATACGGCGGCAATCATCCATAAATCCGGCGAAAACGACCAGTGGGCCTATTATCAGGCCACCAAGATCAAATTGCACGGGACCGAGCTCGGGGAAAATATGGTGCGGATGTTCGGCGCCAAGGCGGATGGCGCGGAGAAGATCCTCTCCGATTACGCCGCCCAGAAAAAGAAGTACGAGGAGTTGAGCAAGCAGCTTCAGGAAGAGGCCACCGCAGCCAAGGAAGCGGCCGAAGCCGACGAGCACCGCGCCTTCCGCTACGACGTGGGCGAGGGCCTGCTCGAAATCGGCCTGGTGCTGAGTTCTCTCTACTTCATCTCGCGCAAGAAGATGTTCCCCGTGCTCGGCGCAATCGCCGGCATCGGCGGACTCGCCATCGCCCTCACCGGCTTCCTGATGCAGTAGGACGGGCCTCCCGGCCTGTCCCGGCTCGAGCGACGCCGCCAGGCGGCAGCCCTGGCGAAACGCCTGCACGGCCTTGTCTTCCGTCGCTCGTTTCAGGGGGCACGGTACAATCGGAGAATGCCTTATCCAGAACAACTGCTCTTCGCGATGCGAAGGGATTTGACTCAGTACGGTGTTACCGAGACGCGAACTCCGGGGGATGTGGACCGGATGCTGGCGCCGGGTAGCGGCACGGTGCTCATGGTGATCAATTCGGTGTGCGGGTGCGCGGCAGGGAAAGCGCGACCGGGCGTGGGATTGGCGTTGCAGCATACGGCGAAGCCGGATGCGGTGGGAACGGTCTTTGCCGGCGGCGATGACGCCGCGGTGGCGCACCTGCGCGGCCTGTTGAGCATGTACCCTCCCTCCTCGCCTTCAATGGCGCTTTTTCAGGATGGCAAGCCGGTGTTCATGCTGCATCGCCACGACATTGAGCAGCGGCAGGCGATGGAGATCGCGGACGTGTTGAAATCCGCCTTCGACAAGTACTGCACCAAAGGCGTCTCCGCGTAGCAGAGCGGCCGGCTATGGCTCTTTCTCCGGCGAACGACCTGTGGGCACTGAGCGATCTGTGCACCCCCTGGTGCGTCCATGTGGTGGCTACGCTGCGCGTGGCCACCCACATCGCGGCTGGGCGTGAAGAGATTCACGCCCTCGCCGCGGCGTGCGGGGCAAACGAAGATTCGCTCGAGCGTGTGCTGCGGCATCTGGTGGAGAAGGGCCTGTTCACGGAGCCTGCGCCCGGGCGCTTTGCACTGAACGATACCGCGCGCGGCCTGCAGGACGAGGGGATGCTGCTCGGCCTCGATCTGGACGGCTTCGGCGGGCGCATGGCGCATGCGTGGAGTACGCTGCTGCCGGCGGTTCGCAGCGGCATGCCTGCCTATCACGAGCGCTTCGGCCTCCCCTACTGGGAAGATCTGGAGGCGCATCCCGCGATCAGCGCGCAGTTCGATTCCATGATGAGTTTTGCCGGCCACGGCGTGCCGGACTGGCGCGTGCTGCCGCAGGCGGAGGAGTGGGCGCAGATCCGCACCGTGGTGGATGTCGGCGGCGGCACCGGCGCGCTGCTCGCGGAGATTCTGAAGGCGCAACCGCACCTGCGCGGGATTCTGGTGGACCTGCCGCGCACGGTGGCGCGAGCGGCGGAACTCTTCGCGGCAGCGGGCGTGATGGATCGCGTGACCGCAAGCGCGCAGAGTTTCTTCGACCCGCTGCCCGAGGGCGCGGACCTCTACCTGTTGAAATCGGTCCTGAACGATTGGCCGGACCGCGAGGTGACGGCGATCCTGCGGCGCTGCGCGGAGGCGGCGCGCTCCTCCTCGGGGCGGGTAGTGGTGTTCAATACGGCGGGTCCGGGCGAGGCCGCATCGCCGGACTTGCTGATGCTGGTGCTGGTGGGCGGCAAGGAGCGCACGGTGGAAGAGTTCACCGCGCTCGCAGCGGAAGCGGGCCTGCGCGTAACGGGCACGAGCCGGCAGGCGGGCGGGAAGACGCTGATCGAGTGCAGGGCCGGGTAAGCGGATGAAAAAATCTAAGCAAGCCGACAGGCCACGAACGACGATGGCCTGTCCCACTCGGAGCGGGAGTCCGAGGTGCTGCAGAGTTCGATCAGCGCGGGGGGCAGCCACTTCAACGTGAGCGGAGCTTGACCAGCCAGCGATCGAACTTCGTGGCGAATCGCACAGCTGCTGCTACTCCGCTTTGGGTTCCAGCGCCAATTCGACGACCTCTTCCATCGACTTCACGTAGTGGAGCTGAACGTCGCCGATCTGTTCGCTCTTGAGGTCTTCCTTCACGTTGACTTCGTTTTCGAAGGGGATGATGACTTCGCGTACGCCGCTGCGCTTGGCGGCGAGCACCTTCTCTTTGATGCCGCCGATGGGCAGCACCTGCCCGGTGAGCGTGATCTCACCGGTCATGGCGAGATTGGTGCGCACCTTGCGATCCGTGAGCATGGAGAGGAGCGCGGTGGCCATGGTGATGCCGGCGCTGGGACCATCCTTGGGGATGGCGCCGGCGGGCACGTGGATGTGGATGTCGCTGGTCTTGAAGAGATCGGGATCGATGCCGTATTTGGCGGCGTTGCCGCGCACCCAGGTGAGGGCGGCTTGCACGGATTCCTGCATGACGGGGCCGAGTTGTCCGGTCATGATGAGGCCCTTGTTGCCGCCGGGCATGCGTCCGGCTTCGATGAAGAGGACGTCGCCGCCGACGGGGGTCCAGGCGAGGCCGACGGCGACGCCGGGGCGGCTGGTGCGGTCCGCGACTTCGGTATCGGTGCGGTAGCGCGGGGCGCCGAGATCGATTTCGACGAGCGCGGGGGTGACGATGACTTTTTCGCGCGTGCCCTCGGCGATGCGGCGGGCCTGTTTGCGGCAGATGGTGCCGATCTCGCGTTCGAGATTGCGCACACCGGCTTCGCGGGTGTAGCGGCGGACCACGAAGCGCACGGCATCGTTCTGAAATTCGATATCGCCCTCGGCGTTGAGGCCGTTCTCCGTGGTCTGGCGCGGGATGAGGTAGCGGAAGGCGATGATGACCTTCTCCTCTTCGGTGTAGCCCTCGAGGTGGATGATCTCCATGCGGTCGCGGAGGGCATCGGGCACGGGATCGAGCACGTTGGCCGTGGTGATGAAGAGGACCTTGGAGAGATCGAAGGGGACGTCGAGATAGTTGTCGCGATAGGTGGAGTTCTGCTCGGGGTCGAGCACTTCGAGCAGGGCGCTGGCCGGGTCGCCGCGGAAATCGCGGCCGAGCTTATCCACCTCGTCGAGCATGAAGACGGGATCGTTGGCGCCGGCGCGGCGCAGGGCCTGCACGATCTGGCCGGGGAGCGCTCCGATATAGGTGCGGCGATGGCCGCGGATCTCGGCTTCGTCATGCATTCCGCCCATGGAGATGCGGGCGAATTTGCGGCCGAGGGCGCGCGCGATGGAGCGGCCGAGCGAGGTCTTGCCCACGCCGGGCGGTCCGACGAAGCAGAGGATGGGCCCTTTGAGAACGGGGCGCAGCTGGAGCACGGCGAGGTAATCGAGAATGCGCTCTTTCACCTTTTCCAGATCGTAGTGGTCTTCATCGAGGATCTCGGCGGCGCGTTTCACATCGACGTTGGAGCCAGAGGAGATGCTCCAGGGCAGGTTCGCCATCCACTCCAGATAGGTGCGCGCCATGCCGTATTCCGGGGATGCCTGCGACATGCGGCTGAGGCGGTTCAGCTCGCGCATGGCCTCCGTCTTGACGGCTTCGGGCATGCCGGCGGCTTCCAGCTTGCGGCGCAACTCATCCACATCGCGGGTGGCGTCGTCGCCTTCGCCGAGCTCCTTCTGGATGGCTTTGAGCTGCTCGCGCAGATAGAACTCGCGCTGGTTCTGGGAGAGCTGGCCCTGCACCTGGGATTGGATGCGGTTGCGGAGTTCGACGAGTTCGAGTTCGCGCGTGAGGTGGCGGTGCACCTCATTGAGACGGGTGGCGCCATCGAGTTGCTCAAGCAGTTGCTGGCGCTCGGTGTGGGCGAGCGCGGGCAGGGTGCCGGCTACATAATCGGCGAGTTTGCCGGCTTCGGTGATGTTGGAGGCGTTGAGCGAGAGTTCATCGGAGAGGTTCGGGGAAGCGGCGATGATCTGCTGGAAGAGGCTGAGCACGTTCTGGCGGAGCGCCTCGAGTTCGGGCGTCATCTCCGGCTCCACATCCGGCAGGCGCTCAACGCGGGCCTTGAGGAAGGGCTCAAGCGTTGTGAAATTGAGCGTCTTGATGCGGGCCACGCCCTCGCAAAACAGCAGCAGGTTGTCCTTGGGGACCTTGATCGCCTTGTGCATCACGCACACGGTGCCGACAGTGTAGAGATCGTCGGGACCGGGGGATTCGACGCGCGGGTCGAGTTGCGAGAGCACAACCAGGGTGCGGCTCTCGCCGAGCGATTGCACCAGCGCCATGGATGCCGGACGGCCGACCGTGATCGGCAGCATGGCGCCGGGATAGAGGATGGTATCGCGGACCGTGAGAATGGGCAGCTCTTCCACACCGGGGAGAAGCGCCGCGGTATCTTCGACAGACATCGGCGAAGCGGCGACTTTCTTCTTACTGCCCGCCACGATTACTGCCCGCCGCCACGGCCGCCACGACCGCCGCGACCATTCTGTTGCTGCTGCGTCTGGGTGGTGGTTGTGGTGCCGGCGCCGCGTCCCGCTGCCGGGGGCGCCTTCTCGGCCGCCTGTTTTTCACGATTGATTTCCCACATATCGACACTCTGATCGTAATCCCCGAGGAGGTGTTTGGCAAAGTAATCCGCGCGGGACCAGGTGACGTATTCGGCGGCGGTGGTGTAGCCGTGGCGCTGGCCCGGGAGCACCATGATGTCGAAACGCTTGTTGGCTTTGATGAGCGCGTCGGCGAGGCGATAGGTATTGCTGGGGTGGACGTTGTTATCGATATCGCCGGTGACGAGCATGAGATGGCCCTTGAGGTTCTTGGCGATCTCGCTGTTCTTATCGATGGTGTATTCGAAATTCACTTTGCCGTCTTTGTCTTCGACTTCCTTGACGCCGTTGTGTTTTTCGCTCCACGTGTTGTTGTAGATATTGTTTTCGTGATTGCCGCTTTCGCTCCAGCCGACCTTGAAGAAGTCGGGGTAAATGAGGAGCGCGGCCGCGGTCATGAAGCCGCCGCCGGAGTGTCCCCACATGCCGACGCGTTCGATATCGATCCAGGAGTAGCGCGAGGCGAGTTGTTCGATGGCGGCCTTCTTATCGGCGAGGCCGTAATCGCGCAGGTTGCCGTAACCGAAGGTGTGATACCACTTGGAGCGGTGCGGATTGCCACCGCGATTGCCGATTTCGATCATGATGAAACCGAAGTTGGCCATGAATAACTGGTTGGGCGCCTTGGTGAAGGTCTTGTTGACGCTCTCGGTCTGCGGTCCCGGATAGACGTACTCGATGATGGGGTACTTTCTGGCCGGGTCGAAATCGAAGGGCTTGTACATCACGCCGTACAGGTCCGTGATGCCATCGTCGGCCTTGACCTGGAAGGGTTCGGGGAACTTGTAGCCGGCCTTGACGGCGGAGGAGACATCGACGGTTTCGAGCGGGAGCACGGTGGCGCCGGTGCTTTCGAAGAGGACGCTCTTGGGCGCGGCATCGATGCGCGAGAACGTATCGATGAAGTAGCGGCCGGAATCGCTCATGTTGACGGCGTGGGAGGCGTCGCCGGGATCGAGCACCTTCATGCCGCTGCCATCGAGTTTGGCGCGGTAGAAGTGCATGAAGTAGGGGTCTTCGCCGTCTTCACGGCCGCTGGCGGTGAGATAGATTTCGCGCGACTTCTCATCGATGCTGGAGATGTCTTCGGCGACGAATTCGCCCTGCGTGATGGCGTTCTTGAGCGTGCCATCGGCGCCATAGAGGTAGTAGTGGCCCCAACCGTTGCGCTCGCTCCAGAAGACGAGTTCGGCGCCGTTGTTGATCACCTTGAGCGGCTTGCTCTCAATGAAGACGTTCATGCGCTCCTGGATGAGCGACTTCACTTCCCCGGTGGCGGTATCGGCCACGCAGACATCGAGGCGTTTCATATCGCGGGAGAGGCGATTGAAATAGAGCTTGTCGCTGCCGGGGCCGATCCATAGGGACTCGGTCTTCTCGTGCTCGCGCAGGCGCGCGGCGGGGCGATCGACTTCGATCTGCATGGTCTGGTCTTTGAAGGCATCGGCCTTGGCTATGACCTTGGCTTTGGAGGCGACATCGAAGATTTCGAGTTGCGATTGCGGCGCGTTGGGTTCGCCGGGCATGGCGTAGCTGTAGGTTTCCAGCGTGGGGCGGGGACTGGCGAGGGCGCTGATGACCCAGAGCTTGGGGATCTTGCGATTGTCGCGGCGCACGAGGGCGAACTTTTTGGAATCGCGCGACCAT
>CAIRBY010000315.1 GCA_903876865.1 uncultured Acidobacteriia bacterium | reverse complement strand
GACGATTGCGGATGGCGGGGCGGGGCCGATCGGGCCATATGCGCTGGCGACGAATGCGATCTCGGTATTTGTGGGCGGGGTGCAGGCGAGCGTGGGGTATGCGGGGTTGGCGCCGCAGTTGGCGGGGCTATACCAGATCAACCTGACGATCCCGGCGACGGGGGTGACGGCAGGCGACAATGCGCTGGATATTGCGGGGCCGGATTCGTACGCGGCGGTGTGTCTGATCCCGGTGGGGTCGGCTTCGGGCGAGGCGGCGCCGCAGGGGTATGCGCAGCGGCGGAGTGTGGGGAGGCCTGGGGGGAAGCAGGGGGCGTTGCCTAAAGTCCCAAATGGCCGATGATGGTTTCGGCGTCGGCGGGGCGGATCTGCACGGGCTGTTTCATCAGTGAAGGCGTCTCGCGTTCATCGAAGGCTTGGAAGAGCGCGAGCTTGGCGATGGCGTAGCGTTCGTTCGCGGAGAGTGTGCGGGCGTGGGTCTGTTCCCAGGCTTGCAGGGCGGCGTTTGCGAGGAGGACGCTGACGGGGTGCGAGGTCTTGCGGTCTGCGCTGACGGTGAAGACGAACTCGGCGCCGGCGGGGGTGGGGCGCTGGCCTTCCCAATAATATTGGTAGACGTAGCCGCTCTGGGCGGAGTAGGTTTTGAGGCGGCGGACGGCGGGGGCGCCGGTCAAGGGCAGGGGCTTTTTTGAAAAGAAATTCAGTGGCATTACCGAGTTCCCGCTAGGTATAAAAAGAGTCTTGACAAGCATACCAGTCGGGAGCATAGTGAAGGTGGAATCAGGCTGGTTCTGCTTCCGAGAAGTAAAGAAGTTGACTTAGAAGTTGAAGTAAAGAAGTTGACGCCTTTTGCTTAGTCGACCCGCCCTGGGTCGGCGGGAGGTGACATATAGAGCCGGGCCAGAATGAGGGCGGCCTCATTCGTGGGAAATGAACAGGCAGCACGGAAGCACTGAACGGTCGGACTCACCGAAGGGCTAAAATGTTTGGCCACTGCGTCATTTGCGCACATCGGATGATCGCCAACAGCAGCTTCTCAGTTCACGTTCCCAACGAATGACCGCCCTTTCTTCATGTTTGCTGTTGAATTTCCCCCCTGTTTTTTCTTTCCAGAATTTGCTTCTTCCCTCCCCACCTTTCCGCAGGACCCGACCGCAGGTAGTGTAAACTGGTATACGAACTTCCGCCTATGACATTGGTTGCACCGCAGGAGATTGTAAGCGCCCACAGCCCGGATTCCGACGACGCCTTCATGTTTTATGGATTGGCGACGAAGAAGGTGCGCTCGTCCAGAGTGACGTTCCGCCATGTGCTTTCGGACATTGAAACCCTCAACCGCAAAGCGATGGAGGGGTTCTACGATTTGAGCGCGATTTCCTACCACGCGTATCCCTACGTGGCAGACAAGTACGTGATGATGGCGAGCGGCTCCTCGATTGGCGATGGCTACGGTCCGATGATCATTGCCACGCGCCCGATGGAACCGGAAGAGCTGAAGGGCAAGCGGATCGCGATTCCGGGTACGATGACGACCGCGTATCTCGCGGCGAAACTCTACCAGGAAGATTTCGAAGCCGTGGTGACGCCGTTCGATAAGATCACCGATGCCGTGAAAGCGGGCACGGTGGACGCGGGGCTGATCATCCACGAGGCGCAGTTGACGTTCGACAAAGCGGGCTTCCACCGCATTGTGGATCTGGGCCGCTGGTTCAAATCCGCGTACGACCTGCCGCTGCCGCTGGGTGGCAACGTGCTGTTGCGCTCGCTGGATGCGGACGTGAAGAGCGAATGCTGCCGCATGATGCGGGAGAGCATTCAGTACGCGCTTGACAATCACGACGAAGCGCTGCAATACGCGATGCAATTTGCGCGCGATATGGAGCCGCGCCTGGCGGAGAAGTTCGTCGGGATGTACGTGAACCACTACACGGTGGACGCGGGCGAGATTATCCCGAAGGCTGCGCAGAAGCTGCTGGACATGGGCTTCGAAGCGGGGCTGATCGACCGTAAAGTCGAGCTCGAGTTCATCCGCTAGACATTACAAAAAAGACAGACTGGCAAGCTAAAGCCTGCCCCACCAGCGGGGCAGGGTACTGCTACCGGCGGTGGGACTACATGCGTGTAGCTCCGCACTGTCCGACGCCCGTCCGCGCTTCTACAACACAATTGTCCGCTGGGGATTTTATGGGAAGAGTTGGCAGGCGGAAACGCCTGCCCTACTGGCGTCGTACTTTTTGGCGCTGCGCTGCGTCTTATCTCACGGGATACTATGACTATGCGCTTCTTGTTCGCCGCCTGCCTGCTGGTTTCCGCCGCATCCGCGCAGGCTGTTAAACCCAAAGACGTTCGCGAGGCAGGGAAGGGCGGCAGCGCCGCGATTCCGCGCCTCACCGAGTACCTGAAAGACCCGAGCACGGATGTGCGGGTGGAAGCGGTCAAGCAGTTGACCGAACTGCGCGCGCTGGACGCGCTGCTATTGGCCACGCGGGACAACGAAGCCGAAGTGCAGCTCCGCGCCACCGACGGGCTGGTGAATTACTATTTGCCGGGCTACGTGCAGACGGGGTTTGCCTCTTCCCTGAAGAAAGTGGGCGGGAGCATCAAGAGCCGCTTCACGGATACGAACGATCAGGTGCTGGACCCTTCGATCACGGCGCGCGAAGACGTGGTGAAGTCGCTGGGCGCGCTGGCACGCGGCGGCATGGGGATGGAAGCGCGGGCGAATGCGGCGCGGGCGGTGGGGATCCTGCGGGGCAAGGCGGCGGTGCCGGATCTGCTGGAGGCGCTGCGGAGCAAAGACACGGACGTGCTCTACGAATCGCTGATCGCGCTGCAGAAGATCCGCGACGAAGCGGCGGCGCCGAAGTTCGAATTTCTGCTGCGGGACATGAACCAGAAGGTGCAGATCGCGGCGATTGAGACGACGGGGCTGTTGCGGAATCAGGGAGCGGTGGGGGACCTGATCGAGGTATTGAACCGGGCGAAGGATGCGAAGGTGCGGCGCGCCGCGCTGGGGTCTCTGGCGATGCTGCCGGAGGCGAAGACGCGGGCGGTCTACCAGCAGTACCTGACGGATAAAGACGAGAAGATGCGGGCGTGCGCGGCGGAGGGTTTCGGGCGGCTGCGCGATCCGGCGGACTCGGCGATGATCGACCAGGCGTGGCAGAGCGAAGGCAAGCCGGCGGCGCGGGTCTCTCTGGCATTCGCGATGGTGATGCTGGGGCGCACCGAAATCAGCGAGTTTTCCGCGCTGCAATACCTGGTCAACAATCTGAATTCGAGCGCGTACAAGGGCGAGGCGCAGCCGTTCCTGATGGAACTGGCGCGCAATAGCAGCGTGCGCACGGCGCTATACGGACCGATGGATACGGGGACGAAGGACGAGAAGATCGGGTTGGCGCGTGTGTTTGCGAGGAGTGGAGACAAAGAGAGCGTACCTCATCTGGAGAGGATGAGTCACGACCCCGATACCGAGGTGGCGCAGGAGGGATTGCGCGCGTTGAGGAACCTGCAGAGCAGACTGTAGGGAAGAGAGAGCAGAGAAACAAATGGGGCGGGGAGACAAGCTCCCTGCCCCATTTCAATCCTGAGAAAACTACTTCTTCTTGACCTGCTTCTGCTGACCGACGCGGACTTTGGTGTGCAAAGTCTTGGAGTCCTGAAACGCCTTGTGATCGTGGCGCGAGATCGCGTCCTTCAAGTAATCATCCACGCTGGCGCCCTGGGGCAGGACGGCCATCAGCGTGTAGGTATCGTTGCAGGTTGGGCAGAAGGGCCGGAACCGCTTTACATTCGGAATTGCCATAACTTTTACAGTTTAACACGGCGGGGCGCAAGATGAGGGCCGGGTTGCGCCTACATTGTGAGTCCCGCCGGGTTACCGCCGGGTTACCGCCGGGTTACTCCCAGAGTTCGACGGGGTTGGTGGTGCGGAGTTCGATCCAGCCCTGCTGAGGGACGGCATCCACGGGGAGGCCGCTTTGCCAGAGGGAGAGTTGGAACTTGACGCCCGCGCCCTGGGGTACGCCGATGGAGGCGAGGGGGAAGCCGGCTTCGAGGATGCGGCCGGTAGCGCTGGGGAAGGCGGTGACGCCGGCGGCATCACCGGTGCCATTGCCTGGGGTGCGGGCGCCGATGCGGATGGAGGCGTGGTGGGGGGTGCCGGCATCCATGGCCTGGAGGGTGATGCGGGCCTCCATGCCGGGGAGTTCGGCTTCGGTGCCGGGGCGGAAATCGAGGCGCAGGAAGAGGTTTGCGCCATCGCTGCCGAAGAAGACCTCTTTGACGAGGAATTTCTTGCCGTGCATGGAGCCGGAGCGATCGTCGACGCGGTACTGGCCGGCGCCCAGCCACTCGAAGTAGGAGGTGACTTCGCCATCGATGGTGGGGCGGATGGGGCCTGAGGGCGGGATGCGGATATCCGGGGTGACGGTGTGGAGGATGGGCCGTGAGAGATCCTCGGGCGGGGCGAGATTGAGGAAGCGGTAGACGTTGGCGAGGTGGCTGCGGTAGAGCTGATCGAATTCGGCGCGGTTATCGGAGTGGTGTTCGGGGCCGTACCACCAGCACCAATCGCTGCCTTCGGCGATCATGAGTTCCTCGAAGGCGAGTTTGCGGCGGTCTTCGGGTACGCCGGTGGCGGCATCGTAGGCGGTGCGGGCGCGCAGCAGTTGGGCCCAGGCCTGATTGTCTTCCTCGGCGCCGATCCAGACATCGAAATTGGCGCTGATCCAGGAGGCGGGGAAGATGTGGTCGAGAGGCTCGGGGGCCATCAGTTGGAAGGCCTCGCTGGCGGTGACGGCGCGCAGGCCGGGGTCTTCGCTGATGCGGCGGTAGAGTTCGCGCAGGAAGGGGCGGCCGTTTTCCTGATAATACTCCCAGGCATTTTCGCCATCGAGAATGATGGGCACGAGGGCGTCGCGTCCGGCGGCGAGAATGCCGGCGCAGTTCTGGCGGATGCGGTGGAGAAAATCGGCCGCGCCGTGGGAGGGTTCCATCTTGGAATAGACGAAGCCGATCAGGTCGCTCATGAAGTGATCGCGGAACATGAGGCGCAGGGCGCGGCCGCCCTGGCGCCATTCGTAGGGGCGGTAGAGGCCCTCGACGGGGACGGAGCGCTGCAGGGTGCGGTCGAGCACGCCGCTATCGGTGGCGGCCCACTGGAAGCCGAGTTCGCTGGCGAGTTGGAAGACTTCGTCGGAGACCGAACCCTCCGAAGGCCAGAGGCCCACCGGCGCGACGCCGAAGCGCTGCTGCACGTATTCGCGGGACAGTTCCAGCTGTTTGCGCGCATCGTCCGGGTAACGGAAGCGCGGCGGCAGCGGCACGTTGGGGTGGGAGACGGAGGCGATGTTGGAATCGCAGAGCAGGGGGAGGATGGGGTGGTAGTAGGGCGTGGTGGAGATTTCGATCTGGCCGGATTTGGCGAGACGGGCGTATTCGGGCAGGACCTTGCCGACGATCTCCTGCTGCTTCATGCCCATGCGGCGCTGATCGTCTAGGGTGAAGTTGCGGCCGCGCGTGATCCACTCGCGCACTTCGGGATCGTGGGCCTGAAACTCTTCGTCGAACCAGGCGAGTTGCGACCACATCTGGATGTCGCGCCATTCCTGCGCGGTGAAGTTGGGGCGCGCGCCCGCCGCCTGCTGGGCATTGCGTGCATCGAAGAGTTCGCCATAGCGGGGATAGCGATAGATCATGTGGCCGGGATCGGAGTAGAAGGAGTGCTGCAGGAGGAACCTGCGATCTTCTTCCGTGAGGGCTTCGGCCGGTTTGAGCGCGAGGGCGAGAAAGGGATCGCGCGCGGCGCCGGTGGCATACTCTTCGACCTGGGCCATCATGGAGGGCACCAGATTGAAGGTCTGCTTGACGGTGGGGAATTCGCTGAGCAGATGGACCATGCCGTAGTAGTCTTTGAGCGCGTGCATGCGCGTCCACGGCAGCTTGTACTCGCCCGAGTCCAGGTCTTTATAAAATGGCTGGTGCATGTGCCATAAGAAGCACAGATGAATTTGAGGCATGGGTATATGAACGGGACAGCCCGAGGGCGGTCCCCGCAATTACTTATCGTCCAAAAATGCTGCGTACCGGGGGCGGAGGCGCATCTTTGCGGATGGCGCGCCAGAGGATATCGTTCAACTCATCGTCGTC
>CAIRBY010000314.1 GCA_903876865.1 uncultured Acidobacteriia bacterium | reverse complement strand
TCTCCGCGCCTTTGCGTGAAACGGTTTTGGTTATCGACCCCCACCCCACCCCCGCCCATCCGCCAGCGCCCCGAAAGCGGAGTTTCACGCCAAGTCGCCAGGCCGCCAGCCCCATTCCATAGTTTTGATTCTCTTTGCGTCTCCGCGCCTTTGCGTGAAACGGTTTTGGTTATCGACCCCCACCCCACCCCCGCCCATCCGCCAGCGCCCCGAAAGCGGAGTTTCACGCCAAGTCGCCAGACCGCCAGCCCCATTCCATGGTTTTGATTCTCTTTGCGTCTCCGCGCCTTTGCGTGAAACGGTTTTGGTTATCGACCCCCACCCCGATGGTGGTTTTGCAGCCAAGCAGAATCCCACGCAAAGTCGAAAAGCCGCCAAGAACATCCAAATCTGGCGAGCTCATCCCAGGTTCTTGAATTTCTTTGCCTCTCCGCGCCTTTGCGTGCCACGCGTTGAGCCGTTCTTCTCGCCGCCCTACCCCAGCACGTCCGCCAGCGCCCCCGCCAATTCCGGGAACTGGAACCGGAACCCCGCCGCCAGCGCCGCCGCCGGCACCACCCGCTGGCTCGCCAACAGAATCTCCGCCATCTCCCCGTACAGCAACTTCAACGCCAGCGTCGGCACCGGGAAGACCGCCGGACGATGCAGCGCCCGCGCCAGCTCCCGCGTGAACTCCGCGTTCCGCACCGCCCCCGGCGCCGCCCCGTTCCACGCCCCCCGCACCGGATGTTCCAGCGCGTATTCGAACATTGCCGCCAGATCCGCCAGGTGAATCCAGCTCATCCACTGCCGCCCGTCGCCCAACCGCCCGCCCACACCCATGCGGAACGGAGGCAGCATGCTCTTCAGCGCCCCGCCGTGCGCGTCCAGCACCACCCCGATGCGGATCGGCACCACGCGCAGCCCCAACCCCTCCGCCGCGCACGCTTCCCGCTCCCACTCCGTGCACACATCCGCCAGGTACGAATGCGCCGGCGCTGCGCTCTCCCTAAGCTCCTCCTCCCCCCGCGATCCGTAATACCCCACCGCCGACGCCGACACCAGCACCCCCGGACGATTCCGCAGTTTCGCAATCCCCGCCACCAGGTTCCGCGTCCCCACAACCCGCGAATTCCGGATGCGCCGCTTCACGTTCTCGCTCCACCGCTGCGCCACCGGCTCCCCCGCCAGATGAATCACCGCATCCGCGTGCCGCAGACCTTCTTCCGGAGGCGGACCCTGCATCGGGTCCCAGATCACACCCGCGATCCCCTCTGCCAGGCCGTCCGCCGGACGCCGGCTCAAAACCGTCAGCGTATGCCCTGCCTTCCGCAAATTCTCCACCAGCCGGCCGCCAATCAGCCCGCTGGCTCCAGTCAGCGTGATATTCACAGTGAAAGTTCCTTGCCAGTCCGTTCCAGATACTCGATCTCTCTCAAGTATGCCTTCACATCGGTCTTCCGTTCCATGCCGGAACGTACCATACAGCGAATCGTCCCGTAGATCGTACGCTCGGGCCAGGGTCGGTCGTGCAGCCCGAAGCACCACAGGATGTTTCCATACGTGTTCGGATCGTCCCCGTCCAGCGCATAGCGGTCGTGCAGGTACAGCATCGCCGCGTACGCCTCTTCCGCCGATGCCGACCACTCGATCACCTTCTTGCCCCAGTACATGCGGTAATACCCGTGGATCTTGCCCCGCAGCCGCAACTCCTTCTGCGTCGCGTTCCACAACTCGTCGTGCGTCGCCGCCGCTTCGAACTGCTCGCGGCTGTATACGTACTCCCGCCGGTCGCCCCGATGTTCCGCAATCGTCTTGCGCGCCCAATCCGGCAGCGCCCCCAGCGAAGCATACTCCGCCGTGTACCGCGTGAAATTGAACGCCAGTTCGCGCCGCACAATCAGCTCTTCCAGAAACTCCTCAGCGATCAGCTTGTGCTCCGCCGCGTGCGCCTTCACCGCCAGCGCCACTTCCAGCGCCGAAATGTGCCCGTAATGCAGGTACGGGCTCAGGTCGCTCGTGGCATGCAGAGAGGGCTCGTTCTTATCCCGCGCGTACCGCCGCAGCCGCTCCTCCAGGAACCGCTCCAGCGTCTCCGCCGCCGCCTTCCGCCCCCCTCGAAACGTGGTCGATGCGGGAACCGAATGGTCGATCTCGCACTCCGCCAGCAGTTCCGGGATGTTCGCCGCCGTCACCGCCGTGTGCCACTCCGCGAACTCCTCGCGGCTGCGCTGCCGCACCTCGACCGCGGGCGCCGTCTGCAAAAACTCCGGCAGCAGCCGGTGAATCCGCGGGCGGATCGAATACGCCGCGTAGCTCCGCGCCGGAATCGCGTTCATCGGCACGATGCAGCTCGAATCCACCGCCAGTAGTTGCACGTCCACCCGCGGCGTCGCGCGCAGGCAGTCGTCCGTCACAATCACCGCCGCCTCCCCGAACATCGCCCGTGTGGCAGCGTCCGTGCTCGTTTTCACTCGCGGCAGATGAAATACGTACGGAATCCCCAGCTTGCGCAGCGCCGCGCCGAAGCCCGGCACGCCCTCCAGCACGAATGTATGAAAACGGTCGTTCGCCGTCGCGTACGCGCAGGAGAGCCGCTCGAAACACACCAGAGGCAGCTTCAGGCGGTTCGCTACCCCCGCCGCGTACACCAGCGCATGGTTCGATTCCACCCGCCGGTTCCAGCGGCACCAATACAGCACATACCGGCCGCCGGGACGCACCGGCGCATCATTCAGCGGTCGAACCCGCAGAGGATGCACGCGATGGGGGTCAACGCAAGGGTCCATCCCCTTTAGGATGGCAGCTTGCACCCGGCGGGTACAATAAAAGAACAGATGCGGGCCTGGAATCGCGCAAAACTACTGTGGGGCTATTGGACGCGCCGGGCCGGGCTCAACGCGCTGCCGGTGGAGTACATCGTCGAGACCACCGCCAAGTGCAATCTCTACTGCCCCATGTGCCCCCGCGAAACCCATCCGCAGCCCAAGGCCGATATGAGCGAGCAGGTCTTCCAGACCCTCCTCGGCGAAGCCGGCGCCACCGCCGAACACATGATGCTGATCGGTCTCGGCGAGCCCTTCATGGATCCGAAGATCTTCGAGCGCATCGAGTTCTGCCACCAGCACTCCATCAGCACCCTGCTCTCTACCAACGGCACCTTCCTCGATGAGCGCTATGCCGCCCGCGTGCTCGATTCGCCCCTCGAACAGATCACCCTCAGCTTCGACGGCTTCCGCAAAGAGACCTTCGAGTTCTACCGCAAGGGCGCCAAATTCGAAAAGGTGCGCGACAACTTCCTGCGCTTCGCCCGCCTCAAACACGAGCGCAAATCCAAACTCCAGATCGTCGTGCAGATGGTCAAAATGGAAGGCAACGCCGCCGAAGTCGAGGACTTCCTCGCCTTCTGGCGCGGCGTCGAGGGCGTCGATCAGCTACGCATCAAAGAGGATGAGACCAACCTCATGCGCCCCACCGCCGGCCACGCCGCCGAGGATTGGAAATACCCCTGCCACTACCTCTGGCGCGGCCCCGTCTATGTCAAACAGAATGGCGATGTCTACCCCTGCTGCCAGAGCTATATGCTCGATGGCAAGCCCCTCGGCACCATCGGCGAGCAGCCTCTGACCCAGATCTGGAACGCTCCCGCCATGCAGGAAATGCGCACGCTCCACGGCGCCGGCCGGGGCGGGGACGTCGATATCTGCTCCCGCTGCTGCACCACCATCCCGCATCCAGCCCTCGTCACCGGCAGCCTGATCTTCCACGGCAAAACCGTCCGCCGCCTTATCCCCCTGGTCGAGCGCCTCACCTACTTCTCCACACTCCCCGGCAAACTCCTCCGCCCACCCAAACGCAAGCCCCAGTAGGACAGGCCATCGTTTTTCGTGGCCTGTCGGGCTAATCAGCCGTTTTCGCCCCGCCAGATCTTTCTCCCCGCCAACCAGGCACGCCAGCGAAGTTGGCCAGCGTTTCCGCCTACCCTACCGCTGTCAGCCCGCACCTTCCAGATCGCGCCCCACCAACCCTCCCCTACTTTTTCACCATCGTCGCCCGCTGCTCAAAGTAGCTCGCTAATACATCCCGCAGCGGCGGCATCGCAGCCACACCCGCCCGTTCCATCTTGCCGTTAGACAGCGCCGAATACTGCGGACGCCGCGCCACCGTCCGGTACTCCCTCTCATTCGTCGACAGCAGCGTCGGCGAAACTCCCGCCACTTCAAAAATCAGCTGCGCGAAATGGAACCAGCTCACCGGCACACCCGCGCCAATATGGAACAGCCCCGCTTGCCCCTTCTCCACCAGATCGATCGTCCGCGCCGCCAGCAGTGGCGCAAACGTCGGCGATGCCACGTGATCTTCCACCACGCGGATCGGATTCGGCTTCGCCGCCAGTCGCAGCATCACTTCCACGAAATTGCCCCGCGCCGTCGCCAGCCCCCCCGGCCCGAATACGCCCGACGTGCGCACTACCAGCGAGTTCTCCAGATACGCCTGCGCGTAGAGTTCCCCCGCCAGCTTCGATACCGCGTACGCACCCAGCGGATGCGGATGGTCCTCCTCCGTATAAGGCGCCCGCGCCCGCCCGTCGAATACGTAATCCGTCGAGAAGTGAATCAGCTGCGCATCCACCTGCCGGCATGCAAGCGCCAGGTTCCGCACCGCCAGCGCATTCACCAGAAACGCCGCCTGCGGCTCCTGTTCCGCTACATCCACCTGATTGTACGCGGCGGAATTGAACACGAACTCCGCATCGAATTGCGCCAGCGCACTCTCTACCGCAGCCGGATCCGTGATGTCCACCTGCCGGCGGTCCCACGCGATCACGCTATAGTGGCGCTCCTTCAATTCACGCACCAGCTCGATCCCAAGCTGTCCCGCAGCCCCGAATACCACCGCTCGTCTGCTCATAGAAATTCCACGATAGCAAACGGTGACCCAACGGGTGCTCACAATCTACTTACCCTTGCCGCCTCTGCCCCGCTGTCATTTCCCGGTCATTTCCGCGTCACTTCCTCCGATCCTTCGCCGCCGCACCCACATCCTCGCCCGCCACTTCCGCCTGGAATCCCCGCACCGCAATCTCCAGTTCCTTCAGCCCCGCCAGCGATTGCTCCAATTCCACCCCGATGTAGTAGCCCGTCGCGTCCTGCCGGCAGTAAATCACCTCCCCCAACAGCAGCGTATCGTCCAACTCCAGTTTCAATACCGCGCCCGGCGCTACCGGCCCATCCAGTTCCAGCCCGATTCCGCGACCCGAAACATTCTTCACCCTGGCCGGGAGGGAAATGTCCGGCTCGCCAAAGATCGTGATCCATACCGGCTGGTCGGCCTCAAAGCGCGTGTCGCGCCGTTGCTTCATGTAGAGCATATCGGTGGAACCGCCGGAAAAGTTTAGGCGGCGATTGGGGCAGTGTATACTGAGGGCCGGAAGGGTTTTCGCCTATGAACTGGAGCGTCTCGCGCCGTGGCTTCCTCGGAACCGCCGCAGTGGCAGGCCTGCCGGCACTGGCCTCCCCGGCTCCCAGGCCGGCGCCCGTCAAACTCGGTGTCTGTTCCTACTCCTTCACCGCCAAAATGAAACTCCCCGAGGTGATCCACGCCGTCCAGGCCCTCGGCGTCCATCCCCTCAACATCAAACCCGAGTTCCACCTCCCCTACCACAGCTCCTCCGCCGAAATCGCCGAAGCCCGCAAGATGATCGAGGAGTCCGGCCTCACTCTCGCCGGCACCGGCACCACCTACTTCACCAAAGTCGATGAAGGCGAGATCCGCCAGCGCTTCGAATTCAACAAGGCCCTCGGCGCCCCCCTCATCGTCATCGGACCCACCGCCGAGACCCTCCCCCTCATTGAAAAATTCGTCCGCGAATACGACATCAAAGTCGCCATCCACAACCACGGCCCCTCCGACCGCCACTTCCCCACCCCCCAATCCGCCCTCCGCGCCATCCAGCAGATGGACCCGCGCGTCGGGCTCTGCATCGATATCGGCCACACCCTGCGCTCCGGCGTAGACCCCGTTGCCGCCGCCCAGGAAGCCGGACCCCGCCTCCTCGATCTCCACGCCAAAGATGTTCGCCGCGATGCCTCCGGCAACTGGCCCGCCGTCAACGTCGGCGAAGGCAGCCTCGCCATCCCCGCCCTCTTCCGCCAGCTCGAAAAAATGGGCTACTCCGGCTACTGCAATCTCGAGCACGAACTCCGCGGCGAAGACAAACTCCCCGATATGCGCATCTCCTTCGCCTACATGCGCGGCGTCCTCGCCTCGCTTGCATAAAGCAATCAGGTGAATTCACTACAGCTTTTTCCTTCGTCCACGCCGTATACTGTACAGCGTTGCCCTGACGGCGATGACCGTATCGGGGCATAAGGAGCTGGAACAATGATTCAGACGAAACGTGGACGCGCGCACTTCGCTTGCGGCGCCCGCCTCTTAGCCTTCACCGCCGTATCCCTGATCCCCGCAACGCTGCCCGCGGCCACCGTGTGCGTGAACCCCGCCGCCAATTCCGGCTGCAAAACCACCATCGCCGCCGCGGTCTCCGCCGCCGCCCCCAATGACACCGTCCTGGTCTCCCCCGGCACCTATGCCGAGACCATCACCATCGGCAAGCCCCTCTCCCTGATCGGCACCGATGCCGCCAAGACCATCATCAACGCCGCCACCCTGCCCGTCGGCATCTTCGTCGATGGCATCGGCAACCCCGGCCTCGCCAATGTCTTCATCTCCGGCTTCACCATTCAGAACGCCATGTATGAAGGCATTCTCGTCGCCAATGCCTCCGCCGTGACCATCGCCAACAACATCCTCACTGGCAACGATAAGGCGCTGACCTTCGGACCCGCCGGACCCACCTGCCCCGGCATCCCCGCCTTCGAAACCGGGGAAGGCTTCGATTGCGGAGAAGCCATCCACCTCAGCGGCGCCGACCACGCCACCGTCTCCGGCAATACCGTGCAGAACAACGCCGGCGGCATCCTCCTCAGCGACGATACCGGCCCGGTCCACGATAACGTCATCTCCGGCAACCTGGTCTCCAACAATCCCTTCGATTGCGGCATCACCCTCGCCTCCCATCCCCCCGCCGATTTCACCAAGGCCACCGCACCCTTCGGCGTCTACCAGAACACCATCATCGGCAACCAGTCCAGCCAGAATGGACTCAAAGGGGAAGGCGCCGGCGTCGGCATCTTCGCTTCTTCGCCGGGCGCGGCAGCCTACTCGAATCTCGTGCTCAATAACGTGCTCACCGGCAACGATCTCCCCGGCGTCGCCCTCCACGGACACACCCCCAACCAGAACCTCAACAACAATGTGATCATCGGCAACCAGATCAGCGGCAACGGCCCCGATACCGATGACGCCGCCACCCCCGGTCCCGCAGGGATCATCATCTCCGGTATCTCGCCCATCACCGGGACCCTCATCTCCGGCAACACCATCTCTCAGGAGGCGGTCGATGTCGCTATCTTCGCCGCCGGCGAGGCGCGCGTGAACCGCAACACCTTCGTGGGCGGAACCGGCATCGCCAACCTCGGCCGCGGCGGCGCCGTCAATGGCGATGGCAACTGGTGGGGCTGCACCGCCAACCCCAACTTCCCCATCTCCGCCTTCGCCGGCTGTGCCGTCACCTCCGGCCCCGTCAGCGTCACTTCCTGGACCCTCGCCCCCATCTCCAAATAGACTGCGCACCCATTCCCGTTGGCCTGTCCCGCCCTTTCTTTCCGGCGGGACCGGCCACCCCCCCGCTCTTCGCCAAGTAGGGCAGGCGCTTCCGCCTGCCAACCCTGCACCCGATCACTTACCCTACCCGCCAGTCCTACCCGCCAGCCCTACCCGCGCCGACATCCCCCAGTCTCATATCCCCGCACGTGACCAGCCTTCAGCTCAAAACAACCGGATCGCGATGAACTTCCGCGGATTCGCCCGAATCCCCTTCGCCAGTTCCTGAAACTCCCGCGTCGTCCCCGCGATCGCGTCGTTGAGCGCCGGATTCACCATCACCTGCCCCAGCGTCCCCTGTCCCCCGCTCAGCCGCTCCTGCATCGCCGCCACCTTCACACTGAGCTCGTCGAACCGCTGCTGCAACTCGTTCAGCCCGCCGATCGTCCCCTTGCCCGCCTTCACCATGTCCTGCAGCGTGCGCACTTCGGCGCTCACCGCGTCCATCCGCTCCGTAAACTCCTTCAGCTTCGCCGTCGTCGCGTTGGCGTCCGCCATCACCGCGTCCACGCGCTTCAGCGGAGCCTCCAGCTGCGCCTGCAGCGGATCTTCGTGCATCAGCTTCGCCAGCGTTCCGTGGCCATGCTGCACTTCGTCCATCAACTGATCCAGTTCGCTCTTCGCGCCCGCGCTCTGTTTGAGCGTCGGATCCTGCGCCAGCTTGCCCAGCGCCCCGCCCCCGCCCGCATTCACCGTGGTCAGCAACTTGTCCGCCCGCGCCGCAATCGCTTGAAACGCGTCGAACTGCCGCCCCATCCCCGCCATGATTTTGGAGATGTCCTGCCCCTGGAATGCCGCCACTTCGCTGCCCGCTGCAATCGGCTCCGCAGCCCGCCCCCGGTGAATCGCCAGGTACTGATCCCCCAGCAGATTGTCGCTCGCCAGCCCCACCACCGAATCCGCCGGAATCTTCACCAGGTACTCGTTCCGCACCTTGAACGTGAGCTTCACCTTGCGCAGCAGATTGCGCGAGTTCGTCAGGTCCTGCGCCTCCAGAAACCCCACCCGGATCCCGTCCAGCCGCACCGGCGTCCCGTCCATCAGCCCCGACGCGTCATCCGTGTACGTGTGCAGCGTCACATACCCCGGCGAGAGCGCCTCCACCCGCAGCAATGCCACGGCGATCCCGCTGACCACAGCCACCCCGGCCAGCACCACCACGAGCTTTGCTTTTGAGACAGCCACCCTTCAGGCCTCCACGCGCCGCCGGTCCGTCCACTTGATCAACCCGATCAGTACCAGCGCCAGCGCCAGAAACAGACCCGCGATGCTCCACGCATTATGCGTCAGGAATCCCTTCGCGTCCAGTCCCAGGCTCATGCCCAGATACGCCTCGCCGAAGTACCGGATCACCCGCGCCAGCAGAATCACCGGCAGGAACCGCTTGAACGGCGTGTGCATCGCCCCCGCCGAAATCACAAATACCTTCAGCGGCAGCGGCACAATCGGCGTCACCGCCGGGATGAACACCGTCAGCAAACCATACCGGTGGAACCACGCCTTGAACTTCTTCGCCCGCCCCTCCGGCGCCTCTTGCCGCGCGAACCGCTTGCCCCCGTACCGCGCCGCCCGGAACAATGCCACGTTGCCGCACAACGATCCCACCGTTGCCGCCGTCGCCGCGATGTACGCCATCGAAGGCGAATTCGCCGCGAAGCCGATCAGCAGAAAATCCAGCGCCGCCGGCAGGGGAATGCCCAGCGAATCCAGGAACCCGATAAGGAAAATGCCCACCGGACCAACGGCGATGAGCACGTCTACAATATGTTTCAGCAATCCCCTATTTTAGCCCACCCCCGCACCCTGCATCTCTCCTAATTGCCGCCCGGCGCCTTCGCCACGTGATCCACCACCACAATCTCCGCCGCGCCCTGCCTCGCCGTCAGCTTCAACCCCAGCTGGCTCTGCACCGCGCCCACCAGCCCCGGCCCCTGCGGACCCTGCTCCGCCAACTCCCCCACCAGTTCCGGACGCCCCGAACCCTCCAGCACCCACGCCAGGTCGATCCCCCACCGCAAATCGAAATCGTACCGCCCCGCCAAGCCCGTCGCATCCGCGACCGGACCACCCAGCTGGAACGAGAGCGTCCGCACCATCTCCTCCATCGAGACCCCCAACCCCTTCCAGCGATACCGCCCGTTCATCCCCGCCACTCCCCCGCGCCCCGCCGGAAACTCCGCGTACCCGTCCTTCCCCGCGCGATACTCCGGCGCCGCCCACGGATCTTCCCCCGCCCCGCCTTCCACCCCCGCCGCCGCCTCGCGCATCTTCAAACCCTGCGCCGCCACGCTCAGTTCGTAAACCGCCATCTCTTTCCGCTCATAGTGAAACCGGAACTGAAACCGCTCTACCAGCAACGCCTGCAGCATCTGCCGGAACTGCGCTTTCGTACTGCCCGCCGCCACCTTCGCCGTCACGTCGAACCGCGAACGGCAGCACGCCGCCATCGGAGCGAACTGATACGCGGGAAACCCGTACGCCTGCGTCACCAGAAACGCCAGTGGCACATTCGTACAGCGAAAGATCCCCGGACTCGCCGTGCCCGGCCCGCCGCTGCACACAATCCCCACCGCGTCCGCCGCCGCCGGCTTCAGCGACGCCGCTTCGAACTCCGGCCCTGAGGCCTGTCCCCAGCCAACCGCTGTCGCCCAGGCCACCCCACTCACCAGCAGAGTCGCTACCCGCATCCGGCTTCAGCGTAGCAGGCCTCGCTCCCGCGCTACCATGAAATCAGAAGCCACCTATGCTCCCCTCACGCAGGCGTTTGCTCCGTGCCGCGGCCTTCTGGCCCGCCTTCCGCGCCCTCCACGCCGCGCGCCCGGACTTCTGGGAGACCAAAGCCCCCGCCGCCTGGACCGCCGAAGAGAAGCAGTTGCTCCTCGCTCAATCCCCGTGGGCGCGCGAAGGCATCGTGCGCTTCGATGCCGCCCCCAAGCACCCCGCCTCCCCCGGCTACCAGAGCATCGCGCGGCCCGGCAACGATATCCCCGGCGCCAACCCCGCCAGCATTCCCGGCTCCGGCAACAGCGTCCCCATCGGCGAAAAACCTCCGCCCGCACCCAGTACAGATACCGGCCAGTCCGTCCAGTTCCGCGCCCTCGCCCGCTGGGAAAGCGCCAGGCCCATCCGTCTCGCCGGCGGACCCGAACTGCCCCCCGAGACCTCCGGCTTCTACGTGATCCGCCTCCAGGGACTGCCCCTGTTGCCTCCGCCCAAAACCGCCGCGGCCGGCGCCAATCCCAACGCCGCCAACCCCAATGAAGGCATGCTCCAGGCCATCCGCCAGGGCAGTTTCCTCGAACGCCGCAGCGCCGCTGCCATCCCTGCTCCCACCTGCTCACCGGTTCGGGCGACTCCTCTACCGAGGTGCTCCTCTTCTTCGCGCGCGTCAAAGACTCCATCACCGTCGCCGAAAAATCCGTGACCCTTGAAAGCCGCTTCGGCCCCTTTCACCTCTCCGTCAAGTTCCCCCTCAAAGAGATGCTCTACAAAGGCGCCCTCGCCCTCTAACGGCGCGCCCCGCTTCAATTCTCCGTCGGCTTCTCCGCCCGGTCGATCACAATCACGTCCACCGATCCCTTCACCGGCGAAAGCTTCAACCCCAGTTGCTCCTGTAACGCCACGAAGATCGAGCGCCCCGCCGCATCTCCCGCTCCTACCATCAGGTCGGGCCTCTCCACTCCGTTCAGCCGCACCGGTCCCGATCGCGCCATCGCGCCGTCGCCCGCAAACTCCAGGTGGATGTCGTACGTCCCCGTAATCCCCGTCTGATCCACCACCGGGCGGTCCACCTGATTCGTGAGCATCCGCCCCGCAAGCTCGGCCATCGTCACGCCGTACCACTCGCTCACCATCATCCCGTTCCCGTTAGTCCGGCTGCTGCCGCCGCCGCAGAATTTCGGCATGGCCTCGCCCGGCTTCGGCCGCGTCGCCTGCAGATTGTTCAGGTCCATCGGCGTGCAGCTTCCCTCCTTGGCTGCCGGCATTTTCGGCCCCCCCTTCGCCACCGTCAGCGCATACACCGGCGTCTCCTTGGCCTCTTTATGTACCTTCACCTGAAATCGCTCCTCCAGCAGCGATTGCAGCATCGGCCCCATCATCTCCGCCGCCGCGGCATT
>CAIRBY010000313.1 GCA_903876865.1 uncultured Acidobacteriia bacterium | reverse complement strand
GCGGCGGACGGGATGGAGATCCACGGGCAGTTGTTTCTGCCGCCCGTGAAGCCGGTAAGCGGGCGCTCGCCGGCGATGGTCTTCTTTCACGGCGGCTCGCGGCGGCAGATGCTGTTGGGGTGGCACTACATGTACTACTACGCGAACTCGTATGCGATGAATCAGTATCTGGCGAGTCTCGGGTACGTAGTGCTGAGCGTGAATTACCGCAGCGGGATCGGGTATGGGATGGAGTTTCGCGAGGCGGTGAATTACGGCGCGAACGGCGGGACGGAGTACAACGATGTGCAGGGCGCGGGCGTGTATCTGCGCGGGAGGGCGGATGTGGATGGGGCTCGCATCGGGGCGTGGGGCGGGTCGTACGGCGGGTATCTGACGGCGATGGCCTTGGCGCGGGCGAGCGATCTATACAAGGCGGGCGTGGATTTTCACGGCGTGCACAACTGGGCGACGGAGTTGAACGTGCCGGTGACGGAGCCCGATTACAAGATCGCGTTCGAGAGTTCGCCGATGGCGTTTCTGAAGACGTGGCGCTCGCCGGTGCTGTTGATTCAGGGCGATGACGACGGCAGCGTGCAGTTCAACCAGACGGTGATGCTGGCGGACGCGCTGCGCCGGCAGGGCGTGGAGATGGAGGAGATGGTGCTGCCGG
This sequence comes from uncultured Acidobacteriia bacterium, assembly GCA_903876865.1. Lineage (GTDB taxonomy): Bacteria > Acidobacteriota > Terriglobia > Bryobacterales > Bryobacteraceae > Solibacter. Next base: position 3,294 of record CAIRBY010000313.1, on the reverse strand, counting down.
ACGAGGGTCACGACTTCCTGCTGTACCGGAGTTGGATCACGGCGTACGAGGCAAGCGTGCGGTTCCTGGACCGCCACTTGAAATAGCGGAGCCCGAAGTTTGGCGGGGCGCGCGGCTACGGTTTGGCGGGGCAGGCGAGCGGGGGCTCGGGCCGGCCATCGGAACAGCCGGCGGCGCGGCGCAGAGTGGTGACCATCTTGCCGCCGGCGACCTTGTCGCAGTGATCGGTGAAGGAGCACTTGGCATCGTCGCTGCCGGCGATGCGGCCGCGCTCTTCGATCAACTGCAGCGAGGCGGCGTTCCAGCGGTAGGTGCTATCGGCGTAGAGTCCACCCGGCCAAGCCTGATGGACGGTGATGGTTTTGCTCTCGGGGTGAGGCACGGGGTTCACGTAGGGGATTTCGGGTGCGGGGCGGAAGCGGCCGGCCGGGTTATCCCAGGTGTAGATGCAGTAGAGGCGGGTGCCCACTTCCCGGTTGCGGAACTGGAGCAGTTGCAGGTCTTCAAAGCCATCGAAGTTGAGGTCGGAGTGTTCGATGAGGAGGGAATCGCGATCATCCGCGGCGAGGGCGGATGTCACGATGTTGGCGCAAACGGGGAGGGTCTGGAACGGCTTGGCTTCCGTGCCGCGGTAGACGGCAACGCCGGTGACGGTATGGGTCGGATCGACGCCCACTTCGAAGCGGAGCGGCGCGGCGCCGCGGCGAATGGGGAAGGAATAGGTGGTCTTGGGGCCGGCCGGCTGGGCCGGCTGCTGGGTTGGGGCACTGGCCTGGGACCAGAGAGGCATCGCGAGGATCGCGGCGGCGCACATGTGCTGCAGGGACATGGTGGATACATTCTAGTGGCGGACCGGGCCGGGAACAAGTCCCCGGGGAGGGTTTCCGGCTAAAGAAATTTTCGGGCAGCGTCCTGTTCGCCGAGCGCGATCCATTCCCGGATGAGCGCGGGGTTCCAGCGGATGGCGTCGTGAAGGGTGCCGAGGCGGCGCGAGGGTTCGAGCACGGTGACCTCCAGCGCGGCGGTAGCTCGCTTGCCGCGCATGACGTGATGGAGCAGGCGGAAGGCGGGAGTGTTGAGGACGTTGAGGGCGATCACGCGGGTGGCGCCGAGTTCCTGCGCGGCCCAGAGCGGCAGAGCGGCGCGCAGACCACCATCCACGTAATAGCGGCCCTCGATGCGGACGGGCGGGAAGGCGCAGGGGATGGCGCAGGCGGCGGCGAGGTGGAGCGGGGTGATGGCGGGGGCGCGCACGATGTGGCTGCGGAGCGTGGGGAGTTCCACGGTGGTGAGTGCGAAGGGGGTGCGCGGCTGATAGCGTGCGTGCAGATCGCGGGCGGCGGCGAGGAGGGGTTCGCCGCGCAGGAAGCCGGTGGGGTGGAGGCCGAAGCTCATGATGCGGCCTGTTGCAGGGTCGAGCCACCGTTGCGCGAGTTCCTCGGGCGTGCAGCCACCGGCAATGGCCCAGCCGTTCCAGGCTCCGGCGGAGGAGCCGACGATCAGGTCGGGGCGGAAGCGTTCGCGCAGGACTTTCCAGGCGCCGATCTGCCAGGCGCCCCAGAATCCGCCTGCGGAGAGAACGAGAGCGGTCACAGTTTCAGGGTGGCATGTTTTGTGCCAGATTAGGGACATGTTCGAGGCGGCGAAATACGGCAGCGAGATCGCGGAGATTCTGGCGCTGGGCGGCGATGGCGAGCGGGCGATGCCGCTGGTGCGGGCGGGGTGCACGTCCGCCGAGGCGCGGCGGAGGCTGAAGGCTTCGGGGATTCGCGGGCCGCTATTGGCGGGGCTGTACGTCTACTTCGGGTGCTGGGAAGAGGCGCACGAGGTGGCGCAGGAGACGGAGAGCGTGGCGGGGAGTTACTGGCACGCGATGGTGCACCGGCAGGAGCCGGACGGGTGGAACTCGGGATACTGGTTCGGGCGCGTGGGGCGGCACGCGATCTTCCCGGCGCTGCGGGCGAAGGCGCTGGAGGTGGGCGTGCCGGTGGGGAAGGAGTGGGACGCGAAGGCGTTCATCGCGTATTGCGAGAGGGCGCGGGAGGGGTCGGAGGAAGAGCGGAAGGCGATGGCGGTGCAGTTGGCGGAGTGGCAACTGCTGTTCGAGTGGTGCCGGCGAGAGGAGGAGCGGTAACGCGGGCCCGGTTGGGATGGAGTCCACTAACGCCACAGATCGTCCACTGAAGACTGGCCACTTGGCAAGACTGCGCGAAACGGAAGCGCATCGGTCCCGCTGAGGCCCAGATCTTCGGCCGTCTTCGATTGTGTGGCTTCACTGGAAGCAATATTCTGGAGGTGTCATGACGCGCTTGATATTACTCCTTGTGCCGTTACTCGTCGGCTCAGAGGAACTACTCCGTTTCGATGATTTTCATGTCGCGAACGATTGGAGCGGTCGCAATACTCCACTGAAGCTGATTAGGCCCGACGAGCGCATGTTCCGCACTCAACTCTCAAACGGAGCCAAAGAACGCCCGAATTTCGCTGGACATTACCGGTTTGTCGGCTGGGGCTGCGGTTCCGTTTGCGCGGCTGGCGCTCTGATCGACTTGGAGACTGGGATTGTGTACCCTCCCCCAAGAGGCGGGGAAAAGGGTTGGGAACGGTGGATATTCGCGGGTGGGTTCGTCGATGGCCCGTACTTTGAGATGCGGCCGGATTCTCGCTTGGCCATAGTCCGCCAGCAAGCAAAAGATCCAGCGTCAGAAGAAATCTTCTACTACGAATGGGTGGGCACCGGTTTTCGATTGCTCACGAAAAGAGTGGAGAAGAAGTCGAGCGATACGGTTCGCGTTCCCAAATAGCCAATCGCACGAAACGCTGCTTTGTCCGATAACGGCAGAAAAACGGCATTTCTGGAAAGTGGACCGGCGCGGTCCCGTCTGGCGGGTCATTTTCCCCAAACCCCACATGTCCAGTCTCACGGTCGCTGGCCCGTTTCGCTAGAGTTGATTGATAGCGGCTTGATGCGCAGAAACCTGGCTGTCCCAGGTGTCGCGGCGGTATTTGGCGGGTTGGCCGCACTGTTTGCCCTTGGCAACTCCCGCGTGCCGGTTGGTGGACTGGTGCTATGTCCCGTGCTGCTCGCGATCTGGCCGGTATTCGATCGGTTCGCGGATTGGAGCGATGGATGGCTGTGGGCGTTGACCATTACCGCGAACGCGCTCACGTATGCGTTACTGGCACGGGGCGGTACGGCGTTTCTGCGAAGAAGATCGCGCAGGCAAAAGGCGTCCTGAAGCCGGCTCCGGGTGCTCTGCGGCGCTTTCGTGCATTGACGGATCGGCCGGGAGT
>CAIRBY010000312.1 GCA_903876865.1 uncultured Acidobacteriia bacterium | reverse complement strand
GCCGCGTTTCGGCCGCCAGATCTCGACGATCCAGGCGCTCATCCCCGGCATGAACGGCACCTACCAGGCGGATGGCCTGCGCTACGGCTCCACGGACTGGCAGTTGGATGGCTCCCCGCTGGTTTCGCGCAGCCGCGGCACCATCGAAAATCGCCAGCCCGGCCTCGATTCCATCCAGGAACTCACGGTGGATACGAACAACGTCTCGGCCAAGTACAACAGCCCGGTGGCGATCATCATGAGCACCAAGAACGGCACCAATCAGCTCCACGGCAGCCTGTTCGAGACGATCACCAACAGTGGAATCTATTTCGCCCGCCTGCGCAACCAGGGCAGCGGCGCTCCCTCCTATTCCAACCGCAACGAATTTGGCGCCAGTGTCGGCGGACCGCTCTACATCCCCAAAGTCTATAACGGTAAGGACAAAACGTTCTGGTTTGTCAGCTGGGAATCCCGCCGTCAGGTTTCCAACTCCTACATCGGCTACTCGGTCCCCACGTCCGCGATGCGCGCCGGCGATTTCAGCGGCCTCGTCAGTGCCAGCGGAATCCAGAGCAAGATCTACGATCCCTGGACCACCAGTTTCAACTCCGGCACCGGTGTCTACACGCGTGCGCAGTTCAACTACAACGGGAAGCTCCATGCCATCGATCCCGCCAAGGCTTCGCCCCTCTGGACGAAGTTGATGAAGATCACGCCCATGCCGACGCTGCCGGATATCAATCCGCTGGTCGCCTCCAACTGGTTCGGCAACGCCGCCACGCGCGTCTCGGACGATACCGTTTCCGCCCGCATCGATCAGCACTTCTCCGCCAAGGACTTCTTCTATGCGCGGTATTCGAAGAACCGGATGCTCAACGATACGCCCTTCTCCGGTGATGTTCCGGCACTGACCAACGACACCAACCGCAACGCCTACACGACGCCCGCGCAATCGCTCGCGACCTCCTACACCCACATCGTTTCGCCTACGCTCTTTAACGAACTGCTGGTCTCGGTGTTCCGCCAGGCCTTCTACCAGACGTCCAACCCTGCCGCTCCGGTGGATTACGCCGCGCAACTCGGCCTGCCGAACCCGTACAACGGGATGCAGTGGCCGGATATTTTGACCATCGGGTTGACCGGCTCCGCCTGGCGCACGGTGTATCCCAACGCCGACCATTCCACCTTCTACCAGATCAACGACAACCTCACCAAGATCAAGGGACGCCACCAGTTGATGGCGGGCGTGCACCTGCGCCGCGATCTGATCAACTACATGCCACAGCAGGAGCGCGCCGCGGGTCAGGTTTCACCGGTGGCCAACTGGACCGCTTTGTGGAACCCTGCCGGTTCCGCCAGTTCTCCCAGTGCAACGGCCAACACCGGCAGCACTATCGCCAGTTCTTACCTGGGCCAGAATTTCTACGAAGCGGAGACCGTGCACAAGTACTTCTACGAGCGCCAGAACCAATACGCCCTCTACTTCCAGGACAACTGGAAGGTCAATCGCCGCTTCGCGCTGAGCCTTGGTGTGCGCTGGGAAGCCTGGCCTTCGATGAAGGAAAAGTACAACAACACCATCGGCTTCGATACGGCCAACAATGCGCTCGTCCTCACCCAGCCGGCCACGGCGTACGATGGCGTGGTGCCCGGCTTCAGCGCCAACGTCGCCATCATGCAGGGCCTTGGCGCCAAGTTCGAGAACTACAGCCAGGCGGGCCTGCCGCAGAGCCTGCAGTATGGCAACTGGAAGGACTTCTCGCCGCGCGTGGGCTTCGCCTACCGAGTCACCGATGGCAACCGCCCCCTGGTGCTCCGCGGCGGGTTCAGCATGGCCTACTACCCGATTCAGATCTACAACCAGCTGGAGCAGATCCGCGCCGGCGGGCCTTTCTACGCCCTGCCGCTCTATTCGCCGGATAGCTCCGGCTACTACGTGGACGGCAAGCCCGGCTACAGCCTCCGCAGCACGCCGGTCTACGTCGCGGGCCTCAATACCGATAACCACGTCTACGATGGTGTGAGCATCGGCGGCCTCACCGTCGGCAACCTCTCGGTCTCTTACCTGCAACCGCACTCCCCCGATAGCCGCGTGGCCGATGGCAACATCACCCTGGAAAAACAGATCCTGGACCGCACCACGCTGCGCTTCTCCTGGGTTGCGAATCACAACTCGAACGTGGACGCCTTCCGCAACATCAATCCGCAGACGCCTACGTTCGTGTGGGACTCGGTCACGCACACCGCCTACCCGAGTTCCGCCGGCGCTTCCCGTCCCTATAGCCCGATCTGGGGCAATATCACGCAGGTCACCCGCGATGCCTATTCCAACTACTCCGGCATCCATGTGGAACTGGAGCACCCCTTCAACAAGGGCTATAGCTACCGTATGTTCTACGTGAACAACAACTCCTACTCGTTGGGTTCGATCAATGCGCAGGGCACCTCCAGCACGCTGTATCCCGCGTCCTACTACCTCCCTTCGCAGACGCAGGGCCTGGACCAGTCTCAGTTGGACCGCCTCGTCGCTTACGGCCGAAACACCACGTTCCCCCATCACCAGGTCTCCTGGAACTGGGTGGCGCAGCTTCCTTTCGGTAAGGGCAAGAAGTTTCTGGGCAACGCCGGACCGTGGCTAAACCAGGCGGTTGGCGGCTGGACCATCACAGGACTTGGCACGTGGAGCACCACCTGGTGGTCGCTGCAGTCCGGCCAGTTCCCCACCGGCGCGAAGTTGCAGGTCTACGGTCACCAGTACCCGGTGCAGGATTGCCGCAGCGGCGCCTGCCTCTCGGCGTACCTCTACAGCAACGGCGGCTGGATCAACCCGGCGCAGATCAACAGCCACAACGCGGCCGGACAGTGCACGGGCATCTGCGGCATGCCGACGGATTACCAATCGTACTCCGCGCCGCTCGTGACCGATCCCTCTTCCCCCTACTTCGGGACCAACACTGTGACCGTTCCGCTCAGCAACGGCACCAGCTACATCGGTTCATGGGGCGGCATTCCCCCGCTCACCAACCAGTATTTTGAAACTCCGGGGCTGTGGTCGCTCTCCGCCTCCATGTTCAAGGAATTCCAGGTGAAGGAGCGCATGCGGGTGCGCTTCCAGTGGGATGTCTCCAATCCCACCAACAGCCCGCAGGAACCGAATGCGCCCAACGCCTTCGGCCTGATCTACACCTATACCAGCGGCCAGAATGCGCGCAACATGCAGTTCAGCTTGCGCTGCCTCTGGTAGCCCGTCCGCGCGCCACGCTCCCGTGCGCGGGAGCGTATCATGAATTGGAACTTGGGTTGGCAAAAGGAAAGGGATTCAAATGAAGCACCCCATCTCTCGCAGGAACTTTCTGGCCGCTGCGCCACTGGCAGCCCCGCTGGCAAACAGCGCCCTCGCGGCCGACACTCCGCTGCCCGCGGAGACCGGCGGAAAACCGGCCATTCTCGGCGGCTCCAAAGCCTTCACCGGCACTTTCCCCGGATGGCCGGTCTACGATCAGACCGAAGAGAAGGCGCTCGTCGATACCCTCCGCACCGGCAAGTGGTATCGCGGCAGCGGGCAGACCGTCGGCAAGTTCGAACAGGCGTACGCGCAGTTGACCGGTTCCAAGAACTGCCTCGCCACGGCCAACGGCACCAGCGCGCTCTTCACCAGCCTCAACGCCCTCGGCGTCGAACCCGGTGACGAGGTGATCGTTCCGCCCTACACCTTTGTCGCCACCATCAACGTGGTGCTGCGCCAGCACGCGCTACCCGTCTTCGTGGATACCGATCTGGAGACCTTCCAGATGGATGCGCGCAAAGTCGAAGCCGCGATCACGCCGCAGACCCGCGCCATCATGCCCGTGCATCTGGGCGGCAGCGTCTGCGATCTGGATGCGCTGCTCGCCATCGCTGCAAAGCACAAGATTCCGCTCATCGAAGATGCCTGCCAGGCTCATCTGGCGGAGTGGAAGGGCCGCAAGGTCGGTACCTACGGGCAGGCGGGTTGCTTCAGCTTCCAGGCCTCCAAGAACTTGAACTCCGGCGAGGGTGGCGCCATCCTCACGGATGACGAAGAGTTGCGCGAACGCTGCTACGCCTTCCACAACAATGGCAGCGGCCTCAAGTATATCGGCACCAGCTTCAGCTACAACTCCAGCGGCGCCAACCTGCGCATGACGGAGTTTCAGGGAGCCCTGCTGCTGGCGCAGATGACCCGCATCGAAGCCCAGGCCAGGACCCGCACCGAGAACGCGCGCTATCTCACCTCGCTCCTGAAAGACATTCCCGGCATCCTGCCGGCGCGCATGTACGATGGCTGTACCCGCAACGCCTATCACCTGTATATGTTCCGGTACGATAAAACGCGCTTCGCCAATGCGCCGCGCTCCGTCTTCCTCAAGGCCCTGTCGGCCGAGGGCATTCCCGCCGCGAGCGGCTACACTCCGCTCAACACGCAGCCGTTCCTCAAGAATGTACTCGCTTCGCGCGGCTATAAGAAGCTGTTCCCCGAGAAAGTGCTGGCCGAATGGCAGGAACGCAACCGCTGCCCCGTGAACGACCGTCTCTGCGACGAGGCCGTCTGGTTCTCCCAGACCATGCTGCTTTCGCCGCGTAGCGCCATGGACCAGATCGCCGATGCCGTCCGTAAGATTCAGGCGAATGCCTCTGCCCTGCCGCGCGCTTAGTTTCGCCTGCCTGCTACTGGCGCTAGCGCCCTCCGCCCTCGCACCCCCAGCCCAGGCGGCGGATGCCGAGACCGGTCTCGCGCGCCTCATGGTGCTCGACCCGGGCCACTTTCATGCAGCCCTGCTGCAGAAGGAGACGCTCGCCGGCGTCTCCTCCACGGTCTCTGTCTACGCGCCGCTCGGCCCGGATCTCTTCGCGCACCTCAACCGCATCGCACTCTACAACAATCGCGCGGAACAGCCCACCCACTGGAGCTCCCGCATCTACGCCGGCGCCGATTACCTGGAGCGAATGCTCGCCGAGCATCCGGGCAACATCGTCGTCCTCTCCGGCCGCAATTCCGGGAAGATCGAGACCATCCAGCGCGCGCTCGATGCCGGCG